>JBIKYW010000145.1:0-7367 GCA_044355055.1 Planctomycetota bacterium
TCTTCCTGCTCGACGGCGAGCGCCACTTCTCCACCCCCGGCCCCGGTCTCGCGCAGGGCGCGCTGCACCTGCGCTCGATTCTGCGCGATGCGGACGCTGCGCGTCCTCTGGACAGCTCGGACTGGGTGCGCCTAGACTCCTGAATCGCGCAGGCGCACCGGGCGCCCGCTCTGCGCAGGCGACATTCGAGTCGCGCGCATTCCTCTCATTTCGACTCAGGCGGTCTCTTCTCGTGGTTCGATTCCTTCACTCCGGCGATTGGCAACTCGGCATGACGAGGCATTTCCTCGGCGACGAGCGGCAGGCGCTCTACACCGAGGCGCGCTTCGAGGCGCTACGCACCATCGGGCGCATTGCTCGCGAGCGAGCCTGCGAGTTCGTGGTGTGCTGCGGCGACGTGTTCGAGTTCAACGAAGTCGATGCGCGCACCGTGGCGCGGGCCTGCGAAGCGCTCGCAGAGATCCCGGTGCCGGTGTGGCTCTTGCCGGGGAATCACGATCCGCTGAACTCGACGGCGGTCTTTCGTTCTCGCACGTTCCTGGCCCGCAAGCCGGCGCATGTGAACGTGATTTCGAACGAAGAGCCGATCGCGGTGAAGCCGGGCGTCGAGCTCGTCGGCGCGCCGTGGACGTCCAAGCGACCGCTCGCCGATCTCGTGGCGCGCGCGCTCGCTCCGCTCGGAGCTCCGCAAGGCGGAGTGCGCATCGCTGTGGCCCACGGTTGCGTGGATACGCTCTCGCCGGATGACAGCAATCCGGCCCTGATCTCGCTTGCGGCCGCGGAGAGCGCGATCGCCGCTGGCAAGCTGCAGTACCTCGCACTCGGCGACCGGCACTCGCTGACGGATGTCGGTGCAAGCGGGCGCGTGCGCTATGCCGGGACGCCCGAGGCCACCGACTACGACGAAGTCGCGCCGGGTCACGTGCTCGTGGTCGACCTCGACGCACAGGGCATGAAGGTCGAGGCGGTGCGCACGGGCACCTGGCGTTTCCTGCGCGAGACGGTGCAGCTGTCCGGAGCGGCGGATCTCGCGCTCCTGCGGGAGCGACTCGCAGGCCTCGAAGACAAGGGGCGCTGCATCATGAAGCTCGATCTCGAAGGCACGCTGACATTGTCCCAGAAGGCGGAGCTCGATGGCATCCTCGAAGGCGCGCGCCTGACTCTGGGGGCTCTCGAGGTCTCGGAGCGCGGCAGCGACCTGAAGGTGGTTCCGGACGCGGTCGACTTCTCCGAACTCGGGCTGTCGGGTTTTGCCGAGCGCGCCGTCGAGCGACTGCGCGAGCAGGCCAGCGGCTCAGGCCCGGAGGCGCAGAAGGCACGCGACGCGCTCAGCCTCTTGCTGCGGCTCACCAAGGAGGCGTCGTGAGACTCCTCCGCATCAAGCTGCGCAACTTCCGCGGCGTCACAGAGTGCGAGATCCACTTCCCACGCGAAGGCGTCTCGATCGTCGCCGGCGACAATGAGGTCGGGAAGTCGTCGATCGCGATGGCGATCGACGCGCTGATCGAGCACCTGGATACCTCGAAGAAGCAGGAAGTGCTCGCGCTCAAGCCCGTGCATCGCGACGAGGGCGCCGAGGTCGAGGCCGACATCGAGGCCGGTCCGTACAAGTTCACCTACTTCAAGCGCTTCCATCGCCAGCCCCAGACGAACCTCACGATCCGAAGCCCGCGGCCGGAGAACGTGAGTGGCCGCGAGGCGCACGAACGCGTCTCGGAGATTCTGAGAGAGACCGTCGACATGGCGCTGTGGAAGGCCCTGCGCATCGAGCAGGGCTCCGAACTCCTGCCGCCCGACCTCGGCGAGCAGAAGCGGCTCTCGGCGGCGCTCGATGCCGCGGCGGGCTCGACGAAGGCCACCGAAGGCGACGAGTCTCTCTACGGTGCCGCACGTGCGGAGATGCTGCGGTACTTCACGGAGGCCGGCTCCGAGCGCAAGGAGTTCCGACAGCGTGGCGAGGAGAGCGGCGCGGCTGCGCAGGCAGCCGCGGAGCTGCGACAGCAACTCACGACGCTCGGGAAGGACATCGAGAGCAGCGAGTCGCTCGTGCGGCAGATCACGTCGGACGAGCCGGAGCTCGCTCGATTGCGCACGGTCGCCGCGGATCGTCAGAAGGCGGTCCTTGCGCTCGCGGGGCTGGATGCTGCAGTCGCAACCGCGGAGGCGAAGCTCGAAGCGGCGCGCAAGCGACTTGGGTTTGCGGAAGAGCAACTGCGCAAGCGCGCGGAGCTGCGCGTGGACGTCGACGTGCGGCAACGCGCGCAAGTCGAGGCCGAGGGCGAGGTCCAACGCGAGCAATTGCTTGGGAGTTCGGACCGCTCAGCTAAGGACGAGGCCGCTCGAGCGGTCGCGGCGGCGCTGGCGACTCGCGATACAGCGGAAGCGGGACTTACGCTTGCACGCAAAGACCATCAATTCAGGCAATCCGAGCACAACCTCGCGACCTTGAGCGAGCGGCTCGATCGAGTGGTGCGCGCGCAAGCGCAGCTCTCGCTGGCTGCGAAGGTGCTCGAGTCCCCGCGCGTGCAGGATGAGGACTTGAAGGCACTGCGCGCGGCGCGACAAGAGGTTGCGAAGGCTGAGGCGGTGCTGAGGAGCGAGAGTCCGCGCGTTCGACTCGCCGCTCTCCGCAAGTTGGCGGTCGAGCTCGATGGCGAGCTGCGCGACGTTGCGTCCGGCGCCACGCTCGAGGCGCAGTTCAGCGAGAAGTTCGTGTTCGAACTGCCCGACGTGGGACGCTTGGAGGTGCTGTCCGCGGGGAGTGCCGTCGAGCTACGCAGGGAGCTCGCCGAGTCGGAGCGAGAGGTCGAACGCATTCTCGAGCGACTCGGCGTCGCCGATGAAGAGGCGGCGATGCGGCGGCGCGACGAGCAACGCGATGCACTCAAGGTCTGCAAGGACAGCGACACGCTCTTGCGCGAAAACCTGCGCGATCTGAGCGAGGCCACCATGCGAGACAAGATCGCTCGCCTCGGAGCGGAGGTTCGCGACTACCCGAGCTCACGACCCGCGGGCATTCCGCTTCCCGCCGATGCATCGGAGGCCAAGCGGCTCGAGAAGTCCGCGGAGCAGCGCTTGGACGAAGCCCGTGCCGCGCTCGCGCAAGCCGAGGCGGAGGAGAAGCGCATCGGCGAGGAGAGCACGCAGCAGGCGATCGCGCTCGCGGCCAAGAAGCAGAAGCTCGCCACGGCGCAGGCGGAGCGCAACGTCGCCGTGCAGAAGCTGGAAGCGGCGCGTGCGGAGCGGCCGGACGCGCAGCTCGATGAGGAGGTCGAGGCCGCGCGCCAGCTGCTGAGCGCAGCGGAATCGGCGCAAAAACTGGCGCGTGCGGCGTTGTCGGCGGCGGCGCCGGAGGAGACTCGCGCGCTTGCGGAAAACGCCAAGGCGGCTGCCGATCGTGCCGAGGGGAATCTGCAGCAGTTGCGCCAGCGCCTGTCGCAACTCAAGGGCAAGCTGGAAGCCATGGGGGAGGAAGGCTTGGCCGAGAAGCTCGATGCCGCGACGGCGAAGAGCGATCGGCTCGCGCGGCAGTTCGAGCGGGAGCGCGCGCGAGCCTCGGCCGCCAAGCTGCTCTTCGACACGCTGGATGCTGCGCGAACGGAGGCTCGCTCCGCCTACGTGGCACCCTTGCGCGATCAGATCGAGCGCCTCGCTCGGCTGGTCTTCGGCCCTACCCTCTCACTGCAGCTGAGTCAGGAGCTGGCCATCGTGAATCGCACGCTCGACAACGTCACCGTGCCCTTCGAGCAGCTCTCGGGCGGCACGCGCGAGCAGCTCGGCATCCTTGCGCGCCTCGCGTGCTCGATCCTCGTGTCGAAGCAGGGCGGTGCGCCGGTGATCCTCGACGACACGCTCGGCTACACCGACGACTTGCGTCTCGAGCGCATGGGCGCCGCGATCGCGCATGCTGGCCGCAACTGTCAGGTGATCATCCTCACCTGCATGCCGCGTCGCTACGCCTCGGTCGGGGACGCGCACATCATCGCACTCGAGCGCTCGCAGTCGTAGCTCAAGTCTAAGACACCGCGGCCGCGGCACGTGTCGGGAAGACGCGCGTCGCGGCCGCGGTGCGATTTCGCGAGGACTTCGCTGTCTCAGGTCTTGGCCGCCGCGATCAGCTCGGCTTCCTTTTCCGGGCTGAGCATGCGGGCGGCGGAGTCGAAGAGGCGTTGGCGGCGCGCCTCGGGCAGGGAATGGAACCACGCGATCGTGTCGCAGGTGGTTGTCTCGATGGGGCGGAACTTGAGACCCGCGGCGACGGCGCGCGCGTTGCTGACGCGGTGGAGGCCGCGCGTTTCGCCCTCATAGGGGGCCCAGATGTGGAAGCCGGCGGGCTGGTGCGCTGCGAGCGTGTCGAGCGGGATCCAGCGCGGCGTCGCGGTGCCGCCGGCGCACTTCACGCACGCCGCGATGGCATCACCCCAGCGCAGCATCGACTCGGGGCTCGGCATCGGACCCGCCGCGTTGAAGCGGCCGTAGAGCTTCTGCTCGGCCGTGTGGACCATCCATTCCGCGAGGTCGCGCACGTCGATCACTTGGATCGGATCGTCCGGCGCGCCGGGGACGGCGAACTCGCCACCCCGGGCGGCGCGCGCCGGCCAGTAGGTGAAGCGATCGGTCGGGTCGAGCGGTCCGACGATGTAGCCGGGGCGCACGATCGTGGCGCGACCCGCGAAGGCGCTCTCGGCGGCTTCCTCACACAGCTTCTTGAGCGGCCCGTAGTACTCGTAGCTCGGCCCCATCGACTCCGAGGTCGGATCGGGCATCGTTCCGCAGGCCGCGTCTTCGTCCATGCCTTCGATGTCGTTGCGCGAGTAAACGGAGATCGAGCTCACGTAGACGTAGTGCGCGACGCTCGGTGCGAGCAGCTCGGCCGAGGCCTTCACATGCCGCGGGTAATAGCCGGAGTCATCGAACACGACGTCCCACGTGCGATTCGCGAGGGCCGAGATGCCCGCTCCCTTCTGCGGGTCGCGGTCGCCGAGCAGCGTCTCGAGCTCCGGGAACATCCCGGGGTTGGTCTTGCCGCGATTGAAGAGCGTGAGCTCGTGTCCGCGTGCGCGCGCGGCATCGACCAGCGCGGGCCCGAGGAACCCCGTGCCGCCCAAGATCAGGATGCGCAGCTTCGGCGCGGGGGCTGCGGTCGGCGCCGACTGGCAGGCGAGCGAGCTCGCACCGAGCAGGGCGGCGGTGACGGAGGTGTATTGGAGGAGCTGGCGGCGATCGACGGTCATGGGGAACTCCTTGGGGAGGGCGCAGAGCATGACGTTTCTTCCTCGTGCGCGATGTCAGCAGCACGTAATCCTTCGGCGCATTCCCCGGGCGTTCGGGCTGCGCTAGCCTCCACCTCGTGAAGCGCCTCTGCCTGCTTTTCCTCCTCGCGTCCTGCGGCGAATCCGCGACACCGCCGCGCTCCGCTCCCGCGGGCATGGTCTGGATTCCGCCGGGCGAGTTCTCGATGGGTTCGAGCGATGGCCTGCCCGACGAGCGGCCGGTGCACCGCGTCCGGCTCTCGGGCTTCTTCATCGACGAGACGGAGGTCACGAACGCGCAGTTCCGCGCCTTCGTCGAGGCGACCGGATACGTCACGACGGCGGAGCGTGCGCCGACGGCGGAAGAGCTGCTCGCACAGGCTCCGCCGGGAACCCCGCCGCCGCCGCCGGAGTCGCTCGTCGCCGGCGCCCTCGTGCTCGATCTCACCATGGCGAACGGCTGGTGGTGGAAGTGGCAGCCCGGCGCGAGCTGGCGCAACCCCGACGGCGAGCGCCCGCTGACGCCCGAAAAGGACTCGCATCCGGTCGTGCAGGTCTCGTGGGACGACGCGGTCGCGTACGCGAAGTGGGCCGGCAAGCGCTTGCCGACGGAGGCCGAGTGGGAGCGCGCGGCGCGCGGCGGCGCGGACGGCGAGCGCTACATCTGGGGCGCAAGCAAGAACCCCGAGGGCCGCGAGATGGCGAACATCTGGCAGGGCCGCTTCCCGCAGAGCCACACGGTTCTCGATGGCTTCGAGCGCAGCGCGCCCGTGCGCTCGTTTCCGCCCAACGGCTTCGGCCTCTACGACATGTCCGGCAACGTGTGGGAGTGGGTCGCCGACTGGTATCGCCCCGACACGTATGCGCAGTCGGGCGAGCTGGTTCGTAATCCGAAGGGGCCCGAGTCGAGCTACGACCCGCAGGAGCCCAATGCGCCCAAGCGCGTCTCGCGCGGCGGTTCCTTCTTGTGCAGCGACAACTACTGCGTCGGCTATCGCCCGAGCGCGCGCATGAAGTCCAGTCCGGACACGGGCCTCTTTCACACGGGTTTTCGCTGTGTTCAGGACCCCTGAGCGCTGCGACGGAGAACCGAGCCGCGTCGAGCTGCCCCGATGAGCACCGCACGTCCCGACTGGCCCAAGCTCGCGCCCGCGCCGCGCCACCTACCCTTCTCGCACGCCTTCGTGAGCCACTTCGGCAATCCGCTGATGCAGGCGGCGTGTCTCTTTCTGCTCTTCGCTTTGATGCCTTTCTGGGCAGTCATGCCGAATGTCGACTTCACCTCGGCGTGGCGCTTTCGAGGCGAGCTCGACGTCTTGCCCGGCCGCGTCGTCGCGGTCGAGGCGACGTCCTTCACGGAAGGCGGCAGCAAGCGGCGGCGCGGAACGACGATTCAACGCATCGAGTACGCCTTCGAGCTTGAAGGTATCAAGCAGCGTGGAACGAGCTTCGGCGCCGTCGCGCCGCCGCAGGTGGGTGCGAGCATCGAGGTCGAAGTCCCGCGCACAGCGCCGGAGTTCTCGCGCATTCGCGGGCTGCGCTCCGCTCCGTATGGCCCGGCCGCTGCGCTCTTCTTGCTCCTTCCGTTGATGGGCGTCGTACTCGCGAGTGTCGCCATCGTGCAGTCGAGACGCTGGTTGCGCCTCGCTGCGAGCGGCCGCTCGGCGTTGGGGCGGACGTTGGAGCTCAAGTTTCTGCGCCGCCACAAGCGTCGCGATCACTACACGGCGCGCTACGAGTTCGAGTTCGACGGCGCCAAGGTGAGCTCCGAGCGCAAGACGACGAACGCGGCGTTGTACGAGGACGCGCGCGGCCTGCGCGTGCTCGTCGATGCGCGCGATCCGAAGCGCCACGAGCTCGTCGACGAGCTGCCGGTCGTTCCGCAGTTCGACTCCGTGGGTCGGCTGCGGCCACAGGCGACGCGCAAGGTGCTGCTTACGGCGATCCTGCCCACGCTGATTCTCGTGGGCTACTGCGCTTGGATGATCGTGATGCTCGTCGGCTGAGCTTCAGCGCGCGAGCAACTCGGCGAGGCTCGAGTCGCTCTCGGCGCGTGGCCCGAGCCACGACTTCAAAGTCTCGAGCGCCTTGATGTGCGGAGTTCCCCTCGCGCGC
>JBIKYW010000146.1:0-7365 GCA_044355055.1 Planctomycetota bacterium
GCCAGCGGTCGTGCGCGAGGTCGAGGTGCTCGATGCGAACCTCCAGCGTCTCTTGCGGCGCGAGGTGAGTGCGGAGGAGCGCGCGACGGGCGTGGTGCGCATCGGAGAGTCGGCGGAGCTCGCGGTGCGCGTCGTGGATTCGCGGCGCGAGCCCATCGACGGCGTCGCGGTGCTCGTGCGCAGGGTGGGCGGATCGACGGACATGCTGCTCGACGCGCGCACCGACGCAACGGGGCTCGCGCGCGTGGCCGGCGTGGGTTGGTCCGAGGTCGAAGTGCTCGCGTTCCATCCGCAGCGCGGCGTCCTGCCCAGCGTGAGGGCGAAGACGGCCGAGTATCGGGACGAGCCGCTGGAGCTCGTGCTCGATGTCGTAGGACGCTGGAGCGTGCGGCTCTTCGACGGTGAGCAGGCCCTCGCCGGAGTGCAGGTGCGCTTCTTGGACCCGCGCCACAACGCGGGCCGATCGCAAAGCGACGCGGGTGGTACGGCGCAATCCCTTCCGTTCGCGGCGGGCGGCTATCGCGCGGAGGTCGGCGAGCGCGGCTACTGGCCAGCGGCCGCGGAGCTCGACCTCAAGAGTCAGGATGCGGAGACCGTGCTGCAAGTTCGACGCACGGGCAGCCTCGAGCTCGTGCTGCAATCCGCGACCTCGCCCGACGTGTCGGCGCTCGACATCGAGCTCGAAAACCTGGAGTTCAAGGAGCGTGTGAGCGAGTGGCTCGCCACCGCCCGTGTGAGCTGCGCGAGCAACCTGAGACCCGACGAAAATCGCCGCGTCCGGATCGACGGTTTACCGCGCGGCAAGTATCGCTGGTGGGTGCGGCGCTCCGACGAAGTGCTCGCGTCTGGTGAAGTCGAAGTGCCTCCGCACGCCACCGCCAGCGAGAAGCTGTTCGTGCCCTGATTCCGTCTCGCGCCTCCACAGCGCGCGGTCACGAGCACAGCGGACGCTGGGAACGCACGCCCGAGATCGGCGTCATCGTCGCACTGCTCACGTCGATCGCTGTCTGCGCACCTTTGCAGGCGCGAGTTCTTGATCCGTGTCGCCGCAGCCCGTTCCGTCGCGTCAGCCGCGCACGAGCTCGTCGCAGTAGTGCGCCAGCGCGCCGTCGAGCCAGCGCTCGTAGCCGGAACTTGAGCGCGCGAGGTAGCCCATGTGACCGCCGTGGGGTTCGAGGTGCAGGCAGACGTGGGGCGAGAGCGCGACGCGCTCGAACACGCGCGAGTCGATCAGCGGGTCGTCGAGGGCGCTCAGAATGACGGTGGGGACGGCGATGGACGCCAGCCGCGGCGCGCTGGAGCAGCGTGCGTAGTAGTCGTCGGCGTCTTGAAAGCCCGAGACGGGAGCGGTGAAGCGGTCGTCGAGCGTGCGCAGTGGATCGAGCAAACCGACGGGCGCGCGCGGCTGGACCGCGCCGAGCCGCGTGATCAGCTCGATGTCGCGGCGCAGCCGAGCGACGAAGCGCAGCTCGTAGACGCGGTTGAAACCCTGGTGCAACAACTCGGCGCAACGGGCGAGATCGGATGGGGGGTTGACGGCAATCACGGCGTCGGGGGCCTGCTCGCGTTCGGCGGCGGCGAGCAGCGCGATGTTGCCGCTGATCGAGAAACCGATGACGACATGTCGCAGGTCGGGACGTTCGGCGCGGCTGGCGGCGAGCACGCAGGCGAGGTCCTCGCTGCGCCCCGAGTGGTACGGATAGCGGGCCAGCCCCCGCCCCGAGCCCGCGTTGCGCAGATTGACGGCCCAGATGGAGTGACCGCGCTCCGCAAAGGTACGCGCGGTCCGGCGTACGTAGTCCGAGTCGACGTCGCCGGAAAGTCCGTGGAGTAGCACGACCCGCACCCCACTCGAGCCGACGCGCTCGTGGACAGTCAGGCGGTCACCGTCGCGCAGCGTCACTTCCCGTCGAGGCGCGTGCGACAAGAGCTCGCCCTCGCTCGTGAGCAAGTGACCGAGCAGCGTCTGAAGCTGGCCGTTGCTCGCCCACCAAGGCGGAGCGCAGGGCCGCTCGTACGGGCGGATCGCACGCCGCACGGTCACTCGTCCTTGCCGTGGCACTTCTTGAACTTCTTGCCGCTTCCGCACGAGCAGGGATCGTTGCGCCCGAGCTTCGACGCGCCGTGCACGAACGGATCCTGCTTGGATGCGACGGCGGGCGTGTTCCGGCCATGGCGCACGAGCTCAACGAGCTCGGCGCACGCGTCGGGCGCCGCGCGCCTTGCCTCGAAGGCCTGCGTGAACACGCTGGTCGCCGCAACGAAGTCGAGCAGGGCGTCGAGCACCTCGCCCACGTGCTCCACGCGCGGATCGCGACGGGCGAGTCGGGACGACAGACCCGCTACGACGAGCTCGCGCACGTCTTCGCCGTCGAGCAGCCGCGGCGCCTTGCCCAGTCCGTCGTAGCAGAGCTCGAAGAAAAACTCGGCCAGCTCGCGGACGTCCTGACGCGGCACTCCGCCGACCGTGCGACCGAACGGGGAGTCGAGGAACGCGGCGAGGTCGAGTGCGATCTGCTTGTCGGCCATGGCGCGAAGTGTAGCGACGCAGGCGGACCCCACGGCGCTCGCTCGCCGAGGGGTCCGCAGCGGAGGTGTCGGGAGCCGCAGATGGTTCACGCTCGTCGTCCGCAGCGTGATCCGTGTCGAGCTCCGTGCGCGAGCATCTCCGCACGACCTCATCGTGCATCCGCGGCGTGCGTGCCATGGGGCGGAGCGCGCAGGTGGGCTGCGCTCCCGGTCGCATGCGCGGACAAAGAGGCCTCGTTTCGTGTCGACGGGCGGAGCGCAGCGAGTCGAAAGATCCGCGCCAGCCATCGAGCGACTCCATCGGAAGCGAGGCTCAGTTCAAGTACTGCGGGAGGTGCATCCGGGCGGAAAATCCGCCGCACCTCCCGCTGGAGAGTTGCGAGCTCTGTCGGCCATCTTCGGCGGCGGGCGCCGCCGGAGAGGCTGTCGAGAGCTGCTCTCTCGGCACCCTCTCTTCGACCGCGCCCGGGATGCACTCCATGGGCTCTTTCGCGTACCGCCGACCGCGCGTCGCACCGAAAAGGCGCGGGAGGTGCATTGAAGCGCGTGTTGCGCTGCACCTCCCGCTAGGGATCACCGGGACTCCCGTCGATCACCGTGGCGTGTCGCACCGCGACACGGGATCGCTCGAAGGAGCGTGGGGCAATCCCACTGTGCGGAGCTTGGAACGCATGCGCGAGCGTTTCGATGGGGTGTGGTCGGTAGAGCTGCGTCGCGTCGATGTCGTAGGGGGGACTGCCATCGCTCCACGACATGCCGTACGCGCTCTAGTCCGTGCACGCTTGCTCGCCCCACACGCGGGACCACAGCTCACGCAGCACGACTCTGTGT
The DNA here is from genome assembly GCA_044355055.1 of Planctomycetota bacterium. Taxonomy (GTDB): domain Bacteria; phylum Planctomycetota; class UBA1135; order UBA1135; genus F1-120-MAGs118. Next base: position 3,361 of record JBIKYW010000146.1, read on the forward strand.
GAGTGCGAGGCGAGCTCGATGTTGAGTCGTTCGAAGTCGCTCGCGTCCTGCCAGCAAGTTGCGCAGACACGCCCGAGGCTCACGCCTTCGCCGTGGAAGGCTTGCCCGCAGCACGAACATCTGCAGTGCGAGCGACAGCCGCGACACAGCAAGCGATGCACGCTCTCGGTCCGAAAGACGCGGTGACAGCATGCGCACAGCCCGGCGATCCGACGCTGCTCGTTTGCGAGCGGCTCACCGACGCGGCGCTGCGAGCGTACGAGGTCATGCTCAAGGGTCGACCTCAAGATCCACGTCCGCCTCGCACCGCCCGAGACACCCGCCGTTCTCTGCATGACCGTTCCTCCAAGACCACGATTCCACGCGGACTTGGGAAGCGCCCGTGGGCCACCGTGCGAACTCGGTCACGCGCAGCGCTACGGCGCGGGCGTAGGAAACTTCTCGCACCTCACTCGTCGAAGCTCACTTGCTTCAGGATCTCCTCGGCCACCTGGGCGGGGTTGTAGCCGCGCGGAAGGTTGACGAACCTCTTGCCGTATTCCTCAGACATCTGCTTCAAGCCGCCGTAGGAATGTGAAGACCAACGGATCAGCAGCAGCACGAGCACGGTCTCATCGCGTGCGATCGAGGCGCGGAAGTTCTCGTTGGAGGAATGCTCGCGCGACGTGATCCAGTCGAGATCCGCCAGCTCGAAGGCGTCGATCAGCGCTTGGCGCGAGAGGGGGCGGTTCGCGCCACCGACCATCACGACGCGCTTGCCGCGCAGGTGCTCTGCGACTCGTGCTACGGCGAGCGTGCGCTCACGCAGCGGACGGTTGCCGTTCTTGGCGCTCTCGTCGAGTTCCTTCAGTGCAATCGCCCGGTCGATCTCGTCGACGACGCGGTCCCAGCACGTCGGGACATCGAGCTCGAGCGGGCGTGCTTCGACGAGCGGCAGGAGTTCCTCGCGCAGCTGGATCTCCGAGGGCTTCACGCCGAGCTCGAGCAGCTCCTCGAGCGCCGCAAAGACCTTGCGCCAGTCGTCGATCGCGAGCTCGCTGGTGTGTCCGCCGTCGTAGGAGTTGAGGATGCGCTTGACGTGGTACGAGAGTCGTCCCCGCGCATCACGCTCGGCGCGTCGTCGCGCACGCTCACCGGAGAGGCGCTCGCGCAAGGCCGCGAGCCGCGTGCCGAGCTCTTCCCACTGCGTGGGGTCCGCGGGAGTGTCCGTGGTCATGAAGCGCGGCAGGAAGTAGCGCAGCGTGAACGTGCGATCCGAGAGCCAGAAGTACGTGTCGTTTTGATCCGAGTCCTCGGGCAAGCGCTGCGCCTTCAGCAGAGAGCGCACCGCCGATTGGCTCTCCGCGACGACGGTCAGCACTTCGCCGACCACCTCGCGATCCTCCCACTGCTCATGGTCGAGCTCCTGCGCGATCTCGAGCGCGTGGCCGAGGTTGTCGTAGCAGGCGGCGAGCATGTGCAGCCCAGCGCTGTCGGGCATGTCGATGTCGCGGGAGAGCATCCAGAGCTCGCGACAGCCGAGTTTTCTCGCGCGTTTCACGAGTTCGCGGTTTCGCGTGGTCGTCGAGAGCGCCTCCGACTCGGAACCGCTCTCGAGCTCGCGTCGTGCGACGGCCCAGCGGCTCGCCTCGGCTTTGACCCGCACGCGTGGAGCGATTTCGCGGGGTTGCTGCACGGCTGCTGCGGGCGCGGCCTTGGGTGCAGGAAGGCTGACTTCCACGGCGGGCATCTGCGACTTGCGCCACGCGACGCTCAGGCGCTCGATCGCGGCACCGATTTCGACCATCGGTTGCGCGGGTTCGGTCGTGACGGGCTGCGGTGTGGTGGGCTGTACAGGGGGAGCTTCGAGTGGTGGGCGGGCGCCATCGAGTACGACGCCCAGCCAGCGCGAGAGGTTCTCGAGCGCGCGCCGCACCGCTGCCGATTGCTGTGCCGAGTCGCGCACCCACGCTTCGAGCTCGCGCCAATCGCCCTCTGTCATCGTTTGTTCCACAACGCCACTCCAGGAATCTTGAAGGACGGATTCGCGGCGCGATCCGCATCGCGAGCCGCCGATGCGAGCCATCGCGGCGATTCCGCACGCGAACCCGTGCTTTTCTTCGCCGCAATCGAACCCGCAGCCGCCCGCGATGAGAGTCGAGAGCCTTGGACACGGAATGTCCGAGGTATCCAAGATTCTTGCTGTCGGCGGGAAAAGGGCTGCGCCGGAGGCTAGCGCGGCGTGCTTCCCCCCGCCCAATCTCAGTCGAGATGGCCCCGCGCGCTGTCGCCCATCTCGACCTTGGCCGTCGGGAAGTATTCCTTCCAGCGGCGCGAGACAAGCGCAGAGGTCGTGTCGTCGGCGAAGAGCTCCAGCGGGTACCACGGCTTCATGCGCGCGTCGATGGCGAGCGGCGGCGTGAAGCTCGGGTGGTTGTGCACGAGCTCGACGTTGGCTGCGCGGATGTCGCTCGCCGGATTGAAGCGCGTGAAGGTGGTCCAGAGGAAATTGACGGTGGAGCGCGTGGCGCGCTCGGCGTCGTCGGAGATCACGACGAGCGGCCAATCGGAGAAAGCGGGGTGGCGCGCGATGCGAGCGGCGGCGTCGGGCTCGTCGGCGTACTTCGGCGCGCTGACCACGAGGCAGCCCTTGCAGTAGACGCGCACGTCGCGCACCCCGGAGGGCAGCTCTCCCGTGAACTCGCTGCGCAGCGCGCGCCGCGGCTCGCCCAGCCCGAGCAGCACGCCCTTCGAGCCTTCGTCGATGCGCGGGCCCGCGTAGTCGAGCGAGTCCATCGAGAGGTTCGAGAACAGGAACAGGTCGGTGCGGAAGTCCGCGCGCGCGAGGATGTGCTCCAGCGTCGCCTTGAAGTCGCGGATGTCGACGGCGCCGTCGGTGGCGATCAGGAACTTCGTCAGCGAGAGCTGGCCCTCGCCGAGGATGCGGAATGCGCTCGCCATCGCCTCGCGCTTGTAGCGGTTGCGCACGACGGCGCCCGCGAGTGCGTGATAGCCCGTCTCGCCGTAGCTCCAGAGCTGCGTCACCGCGGGCATCACGACCGGGAAGAGCGGCGAGAGCAGCTCCTGCAGGTAGTCGCCGATGAAGAAGTCCTCTTGGCGCGGCTTGCCGACGACCGTCGCGGGGAAGATCGCGTCCTTGCGGTGGAAGAGCGCCTTGCAGGTGAAGCGCGGGTAGCTGTGCGTCTCGGAGTAGTAGCCGTAGTGATCGCCGAACGGGCCCTCGTCGCGGCGATCGCCAGGGCGCACTTCACCCACGAGTGCGAACTCCGCGTCCGCGACGATCGGAAGCGGGCTCGAGCGGTGCGTGGCGAGCGGGACGCGCTTGCGCATCATCAGGCTGGTGAGCAGGAGCTCCGGCACGTTTTCAGGGAGCGGCGCGATCGCCGAGAGGATGAGCGCGGGCGGTCCGCCGACGTGGATCACGACGGGCAGGGCTTCGCCGCGCTCTTCCGCGCGCTTCAGGTGGTATCCGCCGCCTTTGCCGATCTGCATGTGCAGGCCCGTGCTCGCGTCGTCGAAGAGCTGCACGCGGTACATGCCGAGGTTCGATCCGAGGCCGTCGGGGTGTTCGGTGTAGACGAGCGGGAGCGTCACGAAGCGGCCGCCGTCGCGCGCCCAAGTCTTCATCGCGGGCAGGCGCGAGAGCCTCGGCGGCGTGTCGACGACTTCGGTGATCGGTCCGCCGCTCCGGCGCTTCATCCCGACCTTGGCGAGCGAGGCGAACAGCGAGCGCTTCGACCACAGCTTGCCCAAGCTCGGTGGGACGAGCTCGTGCGGCAGTCGCGCGACCTCGGCGATCAGCTCCTGCGGCCAACGCCCGAAGGCGCGCTCGACGCGCGAAGCGGTGCCGAAGAGGTTCGTAACGAGCGGAAAGTCGCAGCCCTTCACGCGCTTGAAGAGGAGTGCGGGTCCGCCCGCCGCGATCACGCGTCGGTGGATCTCGGCCGCTTCGAGCTCCGGATCGACCTCGGCTTCGATCTCGACGACTTCGCCCGAGCGCCGCAG
>JBIKYW010000148.1:0-7322 GCA_044355055.1 Planctomycetota bacterium
AGCACTGCTGTGCGGCAAGCCGCGCGGGGTCGGCTTCCGGCAGCAACTGAACCGCTGCCAACGCGAGCAGGCTGACGAGGGCGAGGAGGGCGGCGCGCATGGGGCGAGGATAGGCACGCTGCGCGGCTCTTTGAAGCACGCATCGAGTGCGCCTCGCTTGGACGAGGGCGCGCCGCTGCGTATCCTCCTCCCTCGATGTCGATCGCGCAGACCGCTCCGCCCTCGGACTGGATCTTGGCCACCGTCCCGTGGCTTCTGGGCCTGTGTGCCCTGGGGGCTGGCGCGGCGGCCGCGGGCGTCTGGTTCCTGCATGCACGTCTGCGCGAGCTCGCCAAGTACGGCGAGCGTCTCGCGGCGCTGGAGCAGATTCAGGCGACGCTGTCGCGGGTCGCGCGCGAGCGCGAGGACCTCGACCTGCGCCGCATCGAGCACGTGCTGATCGAGCTGCGCGACAGCCAGCGTCGACTTGAAGACACCCTGCTGCGCGCGTCGCAGTCGGGGCTGCACTCGGAGACCGCCCGCGGAAGCGCGGGTGCCGACGCCGCCGGCGTCTCCGAGCGGATCGTCCAGCGCCTGATCGCCCACGGCTTCGAGCACGTCCAAGTCGTGCCGACGCTCGCCGAGCTCGCGCGATTGTTCGAAGCGGGCGGAGCGCACGAGGTCTTGGTCGAGGCCCGCCGCGGCGGCGTCCATTGCAAGGGCCGCGTGCTCGTGCGGGACGGCGTCGTCGTCGACGTGGAAGTGAAGCCCGCCTATTCGATGTTTCCCTGAAAGCGAACGATGACTGTCACCACGATCGAGAAGCTCGCCCAGCACGTAGGCCAAGTGGTCACCTTGCAGGGCTGGGTGTACGACCGCACTTCCAAGGGCAAGCTGCACTTCGTGCTTCTGCGCGACGGCACGGGCATCGTGCAGAGCGTCGTCTTCCGCGGCAACGTCGGGGAGGATCTCTTCAACCAGATCGCGGCCGCGGGGCAGGAGTCGAGCATCGTGCTGACGGGTCTCGTGAAGTCCGAGCCGCGCGCGCCGGGCGGCTTTGAGCTCGACGTCCAGTCCGGTCGGGTGTTGCAGGCGGCGCAGGGCTATCCGATCACGCCCAAGGAGCACGGGATCGAGTACCTGATGGAGCACCGCCACCTGTGGCTGCGCTCGAAGCGCCCGTGGGCCGTGATGCGCATTCGCCACGCGGTGATCATGGGCATCCGGAACTTCTTCGACGAGCGCGGATTCACCTGCATGGACGCGCCGATCTTCACGCCCAATGCCTGCGAGGGCACGTCGACGCTGTTCCAAGTGCCGTACTTCGAGCAGATGGCGTACCTGACGCAGTCGGGGCAGCTCTATGCGGAAGCCGCGGCGATGGCGCTCGGCAAGGTCTACACCTTCGGCCCCACGTTCCGCGCGGAGAAGTCGAAGACGCGGCGCCACCTGACCGAGTTCTGGATGATCGAGCCTGAGATGGCCTACGCGACGCTCGACGACGTGATGTCGCTCGCGGAGGACATGCTGAGCTACGTGGTCGCGCACGTCTTGAAGACCCGACGCGCGGAACTCGCGGTGCTCGAGCGCGACATCTCCAAGCTCGAGAAGATCGTGGCGCCCTTCCCGCGGCTCACCTACGCGGAGGCCTCGGCGATTCTGCTCGACCACCCCGACATCAAGGGCACCGACCTCGCCTTCAAGGCGGGCGACGACTTCGGAGCGCCGCACGAGACGATCATCTCGAACCTCTACGACCGTCCCGTCATGGTCCACCGCTATCCGGCGGCCATCAAGGCCTTCTACATGAAGCGCGACCCCGCCGACGAGACCAAGTGTCTGTCGGTCGACGTGCTCGGCTCCGAGGGAGTGGGGGAGATCATCGGCGGCAGCCAGCGCGAAGAGGATCTCGATCTCCTGCTCTCGCGCATCCGCCACGAGGGACTGCCCGAGGAAGCCTTCCAGTGGTACCTCGACCTGCGCCGCTTTGGCTCGGTGCCGCACGGCGGCTTCGGTCTCGGCCTCGAGCGCACGGTGGCATGGATCTGCGGCATCGAGCACGTGCGCGAGGCGATTCCGTTCCCGCGCACGATCTATCGCCTGACGCCCTGAGCTGCGGCGACGAGGCTCGGAGTCAGCGCGGGAGCTCGTCGGGATCGCGCCAGCGCTCGCGTTCGCCCTCGACTTGCACTTCGAAGTGGACGTCGAGGGGCCGCAGCGCATCGCGCAGCGGCGGGATGAGTCCGCGCACCATGGCGTCCGGTGGCTCGATGCAGCGCAGGAGCAGCGTGAGCCCCGCGCCGCTCGCTTCGGGGTACTCGCGCGCGAGCTGTCCGTCGAGCGCGTACGCGAGGTACGCGTTGACCTTGTCTTGGAGCTGCGCAAGCCGCGCGTCCGAGCCATCCCAAGGGCGCGGCTCGACCATCACGAGCAGGAAGCGGCCATCGGGTTCGCGGGCGAGGAGGTCGATGACGAGCGGGTCTTCGACAGGCATGGGGCGCAGTATGCGGCGGCGCGGCCCGAGCGGCTACAGGTCGAAGGCGCGCAGCCCCGTCGCATCCGAGATCCACAAGCGACCACGTACGCAGCGCGCGGAGGGCACTTCGAACGCCATGTAGTTCCACTCGCCGCTGCGCGCGGTGGCGAAGACGAGGGTGCCATCGCTGCGGAGGAGCTTGTAGTCCGACGAGCCGACCTCGACGGTTCCTTGGGACCACGGCGACGTCAACTTGGAACCGGAGTCTAGGCTGCGTCGGAGCATGCACAGGCCGGCGTCGGCGCTGCGCGCGCCGTTCGAGGCTTCGACCGCGGTCGGCGCCGTCGCGGGCTCGAGCGCGTCGAGCCAGACGAGCGAGCGGCCATCGGCGAAGCTGACGCGGATCCCCTCGCTCGAAGCACGCGGGGCACCGCTCGGCGCGGAACCGAGGGCGAGCGGTCCGTGCGTCGCGCCATCGGCGGCCGAGACGATCCAGACTTGGCCCTGCTCGTCGCACAGAAGCAGCTCTCCGGGCTTGCGCGGGAGGAACAGCGGCGTGTGGCGAATCCCCGAAGCGCTTCGCAGTCGCACGCTCCATCGCTCGGTGCCATCGGCGCCCAAGCGGGCGACGCGGCCTTCGCGATCGCAGACGATGAAGCTGTCGTCGACGGAGACGGGCGCTGCCTCGACGCGGGTGCGTGCGCTCCAGCGGACGTTCGGTCGCCGCGAGAGGACGATGCGCTGGTCCGCCGGTCCGTCGAGCACGAGCGATGCGGTGTCGTAGCCTTCGAGCTCGACGCGCCCCGCCACGCGCTCGCCGGGCGCACACTCGAGTACGAACGGTGCCGTGCGCAGAGTCCCGTTGGAAAGGCGCACGTGGGCGCCGCTCGGGACGGACTCGATGCGACAAGGCAGGAGATGCTCGGCCGGGCGCTGGCATGCGGGCGAGAGGCGCGCGATCGCCTCTGCGTGTTGCCCGTTGGCTGCGAGCTCGCGCGCTGCGAGCACGGCCGCATGGTGGGCTCGCACCGCATCGATCTCTTTCCGGAACAGCGGGACGAGGTCCTGGGCGCCGGGCGCCTGCTCGAACTTGCGGAAGCTCTCGACCGCCCGCTCCAAGTCGCCGGCCGCGGCGTGAGCGCGTCCCGCGGCATAGAGCGCGTCGAGTTGCGCCATCTCCGCATCCTTGGCGTCCGCTTCGCGCCTCGCGGCGCGCTCGGCAGAGCGCATTTCGAGCGTCAGCTTGAGCGAGCGTAGGTCTTCGCGGAAGGCACGCAGCTCGTCGTTCATCGTCGCGTTGGCGATCGTGGCATTCAGGTCGTCGATCAGGCGCGCGAGTCGCTGCTCTGCGTGGGCGGACTCGACGTCGCTGCGGCTCTGCCCCGAAGCGAGCGTCAGGTCTTCGAGACGCGCGAGGAGGCTCGCGAGCAGGTCGGAGAGCTTCGGCGGAGCCTCGCCTCCGACGTCAGGAGCCGCCGGAATCGTCGGCATTTCCAGTGCATTGCGAAGCCCGAGGACGGGGTCCCCTCCGGTGCACTCGAGATGGCACTCTTGGAAGCGCAGGATCCAAGCCTGCCGCGTGGCGACTTGGCGATGACGAATCCGAGCGTGGAGTTGCTCGCGCAGGGCCACGATGGCCGCATCGTCGGAGGCGCCGAAGAGAACGTCGATCTGAGCGAGGGCCTGTTCGGGGCGATCGAGCTGTTCGCGCACTTGGGCAAGCTTTTGCTCGAAGGCTTCGTCGGCCCGCAGCTGGACGAGACCCGCGATGCTGAGGGTCAGAAGGCCTCCGAGCACACCCAAGGTGGTGCGCCGCTTGCGGCGGCCGCTCGCGGTGCGCCCGAAGCTCGACGAATACAGGGCGCGCGCCTCACGGTGGTGAGGCAGCGTGTGCAAGAGCTGCTGGAGCGCCGTCACGGCTCGATCGTGCTGCCCTCCATCGGCCAGCGAGCGGCACGCGTCGACGACCCAGCCAGCGCCCTCTTCGAGCTTGCCGACCGCGATCAGTCTCTGCCCGATCTCGAGGCGAGCCGCCACGGAGGCGTTCTCTCGCACGGCGGTGGCACGCAGCACGCAGGCGGCGCGCTCGTTCTGCCCGCGATCTTGGAAGCGACGAGCGACGCGCAGCAAATCGTGGATGGGCGCGCGCTGCGACTCGTCCAAGCTGCGCTGCTGACGTCGCAGTGCCGCGAACTCGGAAGTGAAGTCCTCACGGTGCGCGCGCCGCAGCTCCATCCAGCGCTGGATCGAGCGCGACTCGTCCCGTTCCGCTCCATCGAGCTTGCTGAGCAGCGAGCGCGCGTCGCGCGGCTCCATCGCAGCGAGCGTGGCGGGTAGCGTGCCTTGATTCCACTCGTCGAGCAGGAGGCTGGCGTCCCCGTGGGTCGCGGGACCGGGCGGAGCGAGTCGGCACCAGCCGGCGAGGCGCGAGGCAGCGCGCGCGAACTGGCGCCGTTGGAGCTCGTGTTGGGCGAGCGCAAGCTGCTCGCGGCCGTCGGCGAGCCGCATCGCGCCGTGCACATGCAATGCGTAGAGCGAGGCACGCGCCTGACGCAAGGGCCATCCGAGGCGATCGGCGATCTCCGCCACGCTCGAGGATCCGTCGCACTCTTGCCAGATGCGTTCCAGCGCCCGCTGCGGCGGCTCCTCACCGCGGCGTCGCGGTACGAAGTTGGCATCGATCGAGCTCGCGAGCGGAGCCGACCCGAGCTCGTCGCTGATGCGTGCGTGCTCGAGCAGGATGTACTCGACCGAGACCGTGGGACCGAGCACGCAGTCGTCGAGCTCGAACTGTCCTGCGCTCACCTCTCCGGACTCGCCGCGCGGTGCGTTGCGAGCTTCGCGAGGCGACAACTCGGGAATTGGCCCGGCGACGAAGCGGAAGTGGAGCGCGCTCGCATCGAGCATGCCGAACATCGCTTCGAGGCGATTCGCTTGCGCGATCTCGCGCATGTGGACGGAGTCGATGCGTTGATCGGGGCGCGCGGCCCAAGCGCGCTGTGTCCTCACGCGCCAGATCTCGCTGGACTCGCGCTCTTCCGGAAGGAGCAGCAACTGTCCGTCGGTGACTCCCACGCGCACTTCGCGACCGGCTGCAAAGAGCGTCAAGACTCCCGCTCGGCCTCCGCGTGCGAGGCCTTGCAGGAGCTCTCCGAGGCCGATTCCTGCGACGTCGCCCTGAAAGCTCATGGATTCTCGCGAGCTCTATCGAGCCGCGAGGCCCACGGACTTCAGCCCCCGAGGGCTTCAGTACCCGCGGGTGAGCCTTTCCCGCAGTCGGGCGAGGTCGTCCGGCGTATCGAGGTCGTCGAGAATCGCAGGGTCCGAGCAACTCCACTCGAGCAAGGGTGCGGCGCGGGCACGCAGGGTGCGCAATTCCTTCCCGGTGTCGAGCTGTGCGAGCAGGGTGCGCCCGATGAGGATGGGATGGCCGTGGCGTCCCTCCGGACCGAGCCGGGGGGCGAGCCAACCCTGCTCCGGTTCCTTCGCCGCGCGCCAAGCCCGCGCCAAGCCCGCGACCGTCTCCGCAGTGACGAGCGGCACGTCCACCGGCGCGACGAGCACGTCGTAGCCGGAGGCATGCGTCAGCCCTGCGGCGAGGCTCGTGCTGCGGCCCTCGGCCCAGTCCTCGTTGCACACCCACTCGCAGGAGGCGCGCACGCGCGCGCGGATCTCGTCAGCGTGAGCGCCGACCACGACGAGCGGACGACGATCCACGACGGCGAGCGCGTCGAGCAGTCGTTCGAGCGCGGTCCGGCCACCCAAGTCTGCCGTGGCCTTGGGCTCGCCCAGTCTGCGGCTCGCACCGGCCGCGAGGACGATGGCGCGGATCATCAGGAGCCCAACCAGCGGTCGTAGAGCGCGCGGGCTGTGTCGAGGTCGGAGGTGCCTTCGAAGAGCGCGCGTCCATCTGGGAACACGCTGACGGAGATGGTGCCGAGCTGGAGGCGCAGAATGCCGTCGCGCAGCACGGCTGCGACGGAAGCTCGTTGCAGGCGCGCGGCCAGCTCTGCGAGGTCGACCCGCTCGCGCTGCAACCTGCGCGCGCGAACCTGAACCGTGTTGCGACCGCAGAGGGAGACGGCGTCGGACTCCGAAGCGGCGTCGAGGAAAGCGAACTCGCGTGCCCCGCAGCACGGACAGCTCGGGTCGCGCGGCGCGCACAGCGAGTGCGCCTCGAGCGTCCAGACGTCGAGCTCGACGAGGCGAGGAACGAAGCGGGCGCGCGCGTCGCTGTCGCCCGAGAGCCAGCGCAGTGCGGCGCCGGATTGAAATGCAGCGATCGCGGACACCGCGCTCAAGAGCACGCCTGCCGTGTCGCAGGTGGGGAGCGCGCCCGGCGGCGGCGGCTCGGGAAAGAGACAGCGCAGGCAGGCGCCCGAGCCTGGGAGCACGGGCAGGACGAGGCCGCTGCTGCCCACCACTCCTCCGTAGATCCACGGGAGACCGCGCTCGACGCAATAGTCGTTCAGCAGATAGCGCGTGGCGAGGTTGTCGGTCCCGTCGAGCACGAGGTCGACGTCGTCGGCGAGCTCGCGGAGCAGCTCGGCATCGAGGTGGCGCGCGCTGGCTTCGATCCGAGTCGGGCCTCCGACGCGCGCGAGGCGCTCCTTCGCTACGGTGGCCTTCGGGCGAGCGATGTCTTCGGGCTCGAACAGCACTTGGCGCGGAAGGTTGGATTCCTCGATCACATCGCGGTCGACGAGCTTGACGCGGCCGACGCCGCTGCGCACGAGCGTCAATGCCAGCGAGCCGCCGAGCGCGCCGCAGCCCACGATCAACGCGGAAGAGGCCTCCAGCCGCGACTGGCCTTGGCTCCCCAAGGGCGCGAAGCGCGCCTGTCGCTCGAAGCGTGCGTGAGTCACGC
>JBIKYW010000150.1:0-7304 GCA_044355055.1 Planctomycetota bacterium
TCGCAACAGCGGCGTGCTCCTGCGCATGATCGGCGAGGACAAGGTCTGGCCGAAGAGTCTCGAAGCGCAGCTCCAGAGCGGCTCGGCGGGTGACTTCTGGGTGATCGACGGCTTCCCCTGCAAGACGGACCCCAAGCGCACGCAGGGTCGGAACTGCAAGCGCCTCGCGGCCGACGACCTCGAGAAGCCGCTCGGCGACTGGAACCAGTACCGCATCACCGTCGAGCGCGGCAGTGTGAGCCTCGAGATCAATGGGATGGTGGTCAACGCCGCCTCCGACGTGCTCGAGACACCGGGGAAGATCTGCCTCCAGTCGGAAGGTGCCGAGATCCACTTCCGCAACATCCGGCTGTTCCCCCTGCAGTAGCGCGAAGCTCTCCAGCCCCACCGCCTGCGCCGCGCGCGCCTTCGACACCGGAACGGTGCTTCGAAGGCGCGCGCGGTCGCCTCGTTCGACGAGGAATAGAGGTGGGCAGCGAGAGTTCGTCGAGCGCGGCGGTGGGATGCACGCCCGCGCAGCCCGCGAGCGCCGGATGGCAAGAGACGAGTCGCGGGGGCCTACGCAATCCTTCGAAGGCGGGCGCGACGGGGGGCCACGTCCTCCGATCCCAAAAGGGTCGACGTCCCAAGAACTCCCCAGCCCCCAACGGATAGCGGACCGCTAGACTCCCGAGCCGGTGAGGCGTGCGCTGTCCAAGCGGCCGCCTAGGACGTCCCAATTTCACCCCATCTCCACACCCGAGATCCCCGATGAAGCACATCCCGCATCGAGTCGCGGTCCTCGCGCTTGGCGCGCTCGCCACGAGCGCCACCGCGCAAACTCCGAACTGCAACCAGACCTACAGCACCGACGCGGACTTCGCGCTCGGGGTGTCGCTCAACGTCAACAACGCAGGCCCCAACAACAATCAGATTCAGCTCAACGTCGGCACCGCGTCGCTGCCGTTCGTAAACGTCGCCTGCTCGGCGCGCGGCACGATCGTGCGCATCGACGTCAACACGGGCACGGTCCTCGGCGAGTACCTGACCGCGCCCAACTTCATGGGACGTGATCCCTCGCGCACGACGGTCGACCAAGCCGGCAACGTGTGGGTCTCCAACCGCGCCGAGTCTGGGTTCCTGAACGGCCAGGCCCGCGGCTCGGTGACGCGCGTCGGTCTGGTGATCGGCGGCACGCGCGGCGACAAGACTCCCGCGACGGGCGCGTTCACTCCGAACCCGACGGGTGAGTACCTGCAGGGACCGTTCCTGTACTCGACGTGCGTGGACCGCGACGGCGATGGCCTGATCCGCACCTCGCGCGGCCTCGGCAACATCCTCGCGTGGAGCAACGCCGGAAACGCGGACAGCGCGGGCGGCGTGAGCACGGCCGACGACGAGTGCATCATCAACTACACGCGCATCACGGGCGCCGCGGCGCGCACGGTCGCGATCGACTCCAACAACGACGTCTGGACCGGCGGCCTGAACGATCAGGACCACGAGAAGCTCGACGGCGTCACGGGACAGCCGATTGCCGGAAGCCAGTTCAACCTCGGCGCCGGTGGCTACGGCGGCCTCGTCGACCAGAACGGCATCCTGTGGTCGGCGCGCGGCGGCAGCGGGCTCCTGCGCTACGACACCGCGACCAACACCGGCACGGTGCTCGGCAACGGCTGCGGCGACTACGGCCTCGGCGTGGACCCCAACACGGGCGAGATCTGGCACACGCAACTCTTCGGCAACATCGCGAAGATCAGTCCCGCCGGCGCCTGCCTCAACATCTTCGGGCACGGCTCGGGAACGGCGCAGGGCTGTGCCGTCGACGCCAACGGCAACGTCTGGGTCGCCCACGCGCTGTTCAGCGCCTCGACGGTCGGACACCTGCGCACCGACGGCACGTTCGTCGGCAACGTGTCGCTCTCGCTCGGCAACCTGATCGGCAACGGCCCCACCGGCGTCGCGGTCGACGCGAACGGCAAGGTGTGGGTCACCTGTTACAACACGAACCACGCCATGCGCATCGACCCGAACGCCGGTGCCCTCGGCGGCGGCGGATTCCCGATCGGTGCAGTCGACATGATCGTCGATCTGGGAGCTGGCGCGAGCCCCTACAACTACTCCGACATGACGGGCTTCGTGAACGCGACGACGTCGCCCACGGGCTCGTGGACCGTCGTCAAGGACAGCGGCGTGAACGGACAGGCGTGGGGCACGGTTTCGTGGAGCAGCCAAGAGCCCTCCGGCACTTCGATCTCGGTCGAAGTCCGCGCTGCGAACAGCGCTGCGGGCTTGGCGCAGGCGAGCTTCATCCAGGTCGGCAACGGCCAGTCCTTGTGCGGCGGCAACCTCGCCGGTCGCTTCCTCGAGACGCGTGCGACGCTGACTCGCTCGCCGAACTCGAGCGTCTCGCCGGTGCTGCTCGACCTGACCGTCGCCTGCTGCAGCTCCGCGACCCTCACCTGCCCGCCCGACTTCACCGCGATCTGGGCTGGAGGCGTCGCCGCTGGTCAGACGCTGCCCGCGACCACGGGCACGGCGACGTTCAGCTCGAGCTGCGGCCAAGGCGGGGCGACGCTGAGCTATCAAGACGTAAGCATCGTCACGAACACGCCGCAGAACCCGCACGCACCCGAGGCGGTCATCACGCGCGTTTGGACCTTGACCGACAACTGCGGCGCGAACGAGCGCTGCACCCAGATCATCACGCTGCTCTCGCCCGCGGGACAGGCTGGTGCGCTGACGCTCGACGTCAACCCGGGCAGCTGCCCGAACAACGTCGCCGTCAACTCGCCGGGCTCGACCAAGATCACGCTGGTCGGAACCTGGCTGCACAACCTCAACGGCAACGTCGATCGCGCGTCGCTCGTGTTGCGCCGCACCGATGGCGTCGGCATGCCGCTGCGCCTCGAGAACCTGCCGTACCAGACGCAGGACATCACGCGGCCGTACTACGGCCCCGCGGGCGGCTGCAACACCTCCGGCCCCGAGGCGTACTCGGATGCGACCGTCACCGTTCCCAACTGGATGCTGCGCCGCGCTCTCGACTTGGGCAGCCTGCCCGTCGGTACGCTCGTCAACGTGAGCCTGACTGGTCAGCTCTCGAACGGCACGCCGATCAACGTGACCGACGTGCTGCGCGTGCAGTAGCGAGCCGCGCGCGCGGCTGCGCCGCGTGAGCGAACTTCCAGCGAGCCCCCTCCGCCCCGCGCGGTGGGGGCTCGCGGCTTTTCCGCTGGAAGCGCAGGGAACTCCGCGTGGCGGTCCCGACGTTCGCGAACCTCAGCGAATCACCGAGAGCTGGACTCGGACGCCGTGCTGCGCCAGCTCGTCGAAGTAACGAAGCGGCGGAACAGCGAGCTCGAGGGGGCGCGCGCCGGGGAAGACGAGGCCGCGGGCTTGCAGGTGGGCGACGAGGGCCGCGGGAAAGGCCGTTGCGCGTTCCATGGCGGTGAAGCCGGTCCGAGCATCGTGGCGTTCGAGATAGTCGTACTGGAGCGCGAGCGGTCGCCGCGCGTGCGTGCCGCGCACGAGCACGCGCAAGAGCACGACGTCGCGCACGGACGGAAACGCGAGGCGCTCTTCGAAGAGTGCTTGAGTGAGGGCCAGCGGCTCGAACTCGCAGCCGTTGCGCGCGGTGAAGTGCTCGTCCATGAAGCCGAGCTCGAAGAGCGTGCGAATCTGCGCCCAGTGGCCGGGGTAGCGGATCGTCTTGTAGTCGAAGCTATCGAGCTTGCCCTCCCACGACTGAGGACAGGTGCTCGTCCCACCGCTCGTCACGCATGCTTCGAGCGGACCGTATTGAGCGGACTCGAAGGACTCGAGCTCGGTGAGCGTCGGGACCCGGACGCACTTGCCTCCGCGCAGAAACTCGGCCTCGCCGCGGTATTCGTTCCAAAGGCCGCGGAAGTTGAACACGAGCTTGTAGCCGAGCGGACCCACCGGCTTCTCGGGCAGGCCGCCGCAACGCACATGGACATGGCGCGGCGCATCCATCGACGCAATCCCGTGCGCTGCGAGGTGATTTCCGAGCCCCGGCGCGAGGCCACAGTCGGGTACCACGCTGACCCCCGCCTTCTTCGCCCGAGCATGAAGTGCGAGCTCTTCGCGCACGACTGCGGTGTTGCCTCCCAGATCGAGGAACGACGCACCGCACTCGACCGACCACGCCGCGAGCTGCGCGTTGTAGCGATAGGGCACGGCGGAGAGCGCCACGTGAGCGCCTTGCAGCACAGCGCGAACCTCCCTGCGGCTCCCGACATCGCAGCGCTCCGACTCGAACCTCGCTTTCGTGCGCGGCAGCAGCTTGCGAAGACGCCGTTGCGCATGTGCGGCGACTGCCGCGTCGCTGTCGACGATGCGCACGAGCTCCGCCTCGCCGTTCTTCGCAAGGTCATAAGCCAGCGCGACACCCTGACGTCCCGCGCCCAACACGGTGTAGCGATATCCCATGCCTCCACTATCCGCTGCTGGCAGGTGCGCGACCAGTCCTCTACGCTGCGCGACCGTTCCGCGCGACGGAGGGTCCGAATGGGCGGGTCCTCGCGCCGCGCCCCACAGAGAGTTCGACATGTCGGAACAACACATCACGCCGCGCGCGAAGGACTACGCGCAGTGGTACCAAGACGTCATCTCCGCCGCGCAGCTCGCCGAACCGGCGAACGTGGTCCGAGGCTGCATGGTCGTGCGCCCCCACGGCTGGGCGATCTGGGAGAAGATCCAGGCCGAGCTCGACCGACGCTTCAAGGAGACGGGCCACCAAAACGCGGCCTTCCCGCTCTTGATCCCGCTCTCGTTCCTACAAAAGGAAGCGCAGCACGCGACCGGCTTCGCGATGGAGTGCGCCGTTGTCACGCACGCCGGTCTGCGCAACGTCGACGGCAAGATCGAGCTCAAGGGTGAGCTCGAAGAGCCCTACGTCGTGCGCCCGACGAGCGAGACGATCATCGGCCACTTCTTCTCGAAGTGGATCGACAGCTATCGCGACTTGCCGATGCTCCTGAACCAGTGGTGCAACGTGATGCGCTGGGAGCTGCGCACGCGTCTCTTCCTGCGCACGGGCGAGTTCTGGTGGCAGGAAGGCCACACCGCGCACGCATCGCACGAGGAGGCGATGGAAGAGGTGATGCGCATGCTCGACGTGTACCGCGAGGTCTACCACGACGTGCTCGCGGTGCCCGTGATCCGCGGGCGCAAGACGGCGAACGAGCGCTTCGCCGGCGCGCTGGAGACCTTCTGCGTCGAAGCGATGATGCAGGACGGCAAGTCGCTGCAAGGCGCGACGAGCCACGACCTCGGCCAAAACTTCGGGCGCGCCTTCAACGTCACCTTCCAGAACAAGGAAGGCGTGCGCGACTTCGTTTGGCAGACCTCCTGGGGCTCCTCGACTCGCATGATCGGCGCGCTGATCATGGCGCACTCCGACGACGGCGGCCTCGTCTTGCCGCCGAAGCTCGCACCGATCCACGTCGCGATCGTTCCGATCTGGAAGAGCGACGCCGAGAAGGCGCAGGTCCTCGAAGCGAGCGACAAGCTCGCGCGCGAGCTGCGCGCCGACGGACTCACCGTCAAGCTCGACGACCGCGATGCGATGCGTCCCGGTGAGAAATACTACGAGTGGGAGCGCAAGGGCGTGCCCGTGCGACTCGAGGTCGGACCGCGCGACGTCGCGAGTGCGACAGCGATGGCGAAGACGCGCATCGCGGACGCGAAGGACAAGGTCAAGGTGCCCTTCGAAGACATCGGCGTGCACGTCGGCAAGCTGCTCGACGGCATGCAGTCGGCGCTCTTCGAACGCGCGCTCGCGTTCCGTCGCGCCAACACGGTGCATGTCGACTCGTGGAAGGACTTCGAGGCGGTCTTCGCCGATCAGGGCTCGAAGTTTGTGTTCGCGCACTGGGACGGTACGACCGAGACCGAGCTCGCCATCAAGGAGGCAACCAAGGCCACGATCCGCTGCATCCCGCTGCCGGGCGAGGGTGCCGACCCCGAGTCGGGCACGTGCATCAAGACCGGCAAGCCCAGCGCGCAGCGCGTGTTGTTCGCGAAGAACTACTAGAAGCACACGCTTCTCGTACAGCCATCGAGGCCGTGCGGCGTCTCGCCGCGCGGCCTCGCGCGTTCACATCCACGCAACGAAGAGGTGGCAGAGGTGCTCGCGCAAGCGTGCGTGCCACGAGCGGCGTCGCCATGCATCGAGCGAGACCCGCTCGCAGTGCGTGAGGTCCTCTTCGAACTGCGCCTCGATGCGTGCCGAGAACTCCGCGTCGAGCACGTGCACGCCTGCTTCGAGGTTGTGGCGGAACGAGCGTTGGTCGAGGTTGAACGAGCCGATCGTCGACCACGCCGAGTCGATCACCGCCGCCTTGGCGTGCATCATGCGGCCGACGTACTCGTGGATCTCGACGCCCGCCGCGAGCAGCTCGTCGTAGTAGTACCGACTCGCGTGAAATACGGCGCGCACATCCGAGTCGCGTGGGACGATCACCTGCACGCGGACTCCGCGCTCGCACGCGCGCTTCAATGCCTTGCGCAGGCCCCGATCGGGCAAGAAATAAGCATTGGCGATGCGGATGCAGCGCTCGGCGTCGCGGATCGCAGAGAAGTACGCGTCACGGATCGAGGTGCGTCGAACGTTGCGAAACCGCTCCCGCACCACATCCCACTCCGCGTTGACGCAGACCTCGAGCTTGACCGGCGCGTCGATGCACGGCGTCTCGCGCTCTCCGCGCTTGGCGACCGCGCCGCTGCGATTCCACGCCGCGAGGAACGCATTTTCTAGCGTGATGGCGGCGGGTCCTGCGATCCGAACATGAAGATCGTGCCAGCCGCGCACACCTCGGTTGTCGACGACGCGATCGACATAGTCATCGCCGATGTTGACTCCGCCGGTGAATGCGACGCGGCGATCCACAACGAGAATCTTCTGGTGGTTTCGGCGATGGAAGCCCCAGAAGTCAGGGCTGAAGCGCGAAGGAGGCCTCACGGGGCGCTTGCGCGAGCGCTCGTAGGCCGCGTGCAGCTGCTGCAACTTCTCCAAGAGCCGTCGGCGTGCCGGCAGAATCGGGCGGTAGATGTGAACGCGCACGCCCGCCTCGGCGAGTTCGGTCAAGAAGTCGTCGTCGACGGTGTCGTAGGAGCCGACCGCGTCGAACATGAGCCGCACGTCGCGCCCCAATCGAGCCTGAGCCTTGAGCGCCTCGCCGAAGCGTCGCCCCGTCGCGTCCGAGCACAGGATGTAGGTCGTGAGGTGGACGCTGTCGGTGGCCTGTGCGATGGCCGCGAGCATTGCGTCAAAGATCGCCGCTCCCCCCACGAGCAGTTCC
>JBIKYW010000151.1:0-7241 GCA_044355055.1 Planctomycetota bacterium
CAGACGAACCTCTGTGCGTGTACGTGCACCTGCCGTTCTGCGCGCGCATGTGCCTCTTCTGCGGCTGCACGGTCGAGATCACGCGGCGCCAAGGCAAAGTCGACAGCTACCTCGCCGCGATCGAAAAAGAAGTGGCGATGACGTGCGAGCTGCTTGGCAAGCGTCGCCGCGTCGCGCAGATCCACTGGGGCGGCGGCACGCCGACGCACTTGAAGCCGCAGGAGCTGCGCCGGCTCTACGGCATCCTCTCGTCACACTTCGAGCTCGAAAAGGATGCCGAGATCTCGATCGAAGTGCACCCGCACGTCACGAGCTTCGAGCAGATCGACACGCTCGTCGATCTCGGCTTCAACCGCGTCTCGATGGGCGTGCAGGACCTCGACACGCACGTGCAGGAGGTCATCCACCGCGACCAGACAACGGAGGAGACCGAGAATCTCGTCGCGTACTGCCGCAAGAAGGGCGTGGGCGGGATCAACCTCGACTTGATGTACGGACTGCCGGAGCAGACCGAGGCGACGTTCGCAGCGACGCTGCAGATGATCGCACGCATCCAGCCAGATCGCCTCGCGGTGTACGGCTACGCGCACGTTCCTTGGCTCAAGCGCCATCAGACTGCGCTCGAGCGCTACCGTCTTCCCACGGCGCCGGAGCGCGCGCGACTCTTCTTCGTCGCCATCGACGAGCTCTCCAAGGCCGGCTACGAGGTCATCGGACTCGATCACTTCGCGCTGAAGTCCGACGCGCTCTACCGCGCACTCGAAGCCGATACGCTGCACCGCAACTTCATGGGGTACACGACGCACCCCGCCGAGGAGATGCTCGCCTTCGGGATGAGCTCGATCGGCGACTTCGGCGGGGCGTTCGTGCAGAACAACCACGACACGCGCGCCTACGAGGCTGCGATTCAGTCAGGCCGCTTCTCGGCGATGAAGGGCATGGTCCGCAGCGCAGAAGACGACTTGCGCCGCGCGGTCATCCAGTCGCTCATGTGCAGCATGCGGCTCGATCTGGACGAGATGGAAGCTCGCACCGGCCGCAAGGATCTCGCGTCGCACTTCGCGCGCGAACTCGAAGAGCTGCGCCCGCTTGCGGACCAAGGTTTTTGCGAGATCCGCGACCGGCGCGTCGATGTGACGCCGCGCGGGCGGATCTTCCTGCGCCACCTTGCGATGGTGTTCGACGAATACCTGCGCAAGAAGAAGGCGGAAGGCCCGCGCTTCAGCAAGACGATCTGAACATGACGGTCGAGCTCGACACCGTCGTCATCGGCGCCGGGATCTCCGGGCTCGCCTACGCGCATGCGCGCGGACCGGGCGCGGAGCTGGTCGTGCTCGAAGCCGGAACGCGCGCCGGTGGCTTGGTTCAGACCGTGCGCGGAGGTGCCGAGGACGAGTTCCGCTACGAGGTCGGCCCTGAGTCGCTGCGCTTCGAGGTGCGGGGAGGCCTCACCGACATGCTCGGCGAGCTCGCGCTCGCGGCGCACAAGCCGCCGGGCGAGGCCGCGCGCCGCTTCCTCGTCTGCCGCGGCAAACTCGTCGACGCCCCGCTCTCGCCGCCCAAGTTCCTCGCCTCGCCACTTCTGAGCGTGAAGGGCAAGCTGCGAATGCTCGCGGAGCCGCTGCGCGACCCCAAGCGCTGCAACGACGGCTCGGTGGCCGACTTCGTGCGCCACCGCATCGGCCAGGAAGCGCTCGACGCGATGCTCGATCCGCTCGTGAGCGGCATCCATGCGGGCGATCCGGCGCAGCTCTCGATGCGAGCGTGCTTTCCGCGACTCGTCGAGCTCGTCGAGAAGCACGGTGGGCTGTTCCGCGCGCTGCTCAAGACGCGCGGCGAGCCCGCTCCGAGCGTGATGAAGCCCGAGGGCGGCTGCCAAGCCATAACGGACGCCCTCGCAGCCCGACTCGGTGACAAGCTGCGACTCCGAAGCCCCGTGACCGCGCTCTCCCGCGAGAACGATCGCTGGCGCGTCCTCAGCGGGTCCGGAGAGTTTCGCGCGCGGCGTGTCGTGCTCGCAGTCGCAGCCCCCACCGCAGCGCGCCTGTTGGCCGCACCGCTGCCGGATCTCGCGCGCATCGTCGGCTCGATCCAATCGGAGAACGTGGTGTCCTTCGTGCATGTGCATCGCCGCGAGTCCGTCGAGCACTCGCTCGCCGGTTTCGGCTATCTCGTCGCGTCGCGCGAGCGCATGCACCACCTCGGGACGCTCTTCAGCTCTTCGATCGCGCCCGATGCCTGCCCACGGACGCACGTCGTGCTGCGGACCTTGCTCGGAGGCGCACGCCAGAGCGAGCTGATCGACGCGAGCGACGAGCAGCTCTCCCACATCGTTCGCACCGAAGTCGGTTCGCTTCTCGGCCTCCGCGCCGAACCAGAGTTCACGGCGATTCAGCGCTGGCGAGCGACACTCCCTCGCTTCGACCTCCAGCACCCTGCGCGCGTCGATGCGATCGAGCGCGCGACACCACCGTCGCTGGGGCTGTGCGGCAACTGGCTGCGCGGCATCGGCGTGAATCACCTCGCGGCCTCGGCGCGCGCGCTGGCCTCCGCGCACTCCATGTAAGGACAGCGCGCCCCGCTCCCAAGGGAAGCGGAGCGCGCGCCATTTTCTGCAGGCCGAGCTACTTGCCCGACTGCTGCCGCAGCAGGCGCTTGCGGTACTTGTCCGCAAGCTCGGTCTGGCGGTTGGAGAGGCTCTGCTGAACGCCGTCGATGAACACGTAGTCGACTTGCGTGCGCGTGTCGAGGAGATCGCCGTTGGTGACGACCACGTCGCCGAGCTTGCCCGGCGCGAGGCTGCCGAGCTCCGCATCGAGGCCGAGCATCCGCGCGGCGTACAGCGTGACGCAGCGCAGAGCCTCTTCGCGCGGCAACCCGAACGAAGCCGCCATCGCCGCATGGAAGCCGACGTTGCGCACGTTCTCGTCGTCGCCCGAGCTGATCGCGATCGGCACGCCCGCGCGGTGCAGCACGGCGGGATTCGAGTAAACCGCGTCGTACGGATCGAAGTCCGACGAGGGAACGACGAGCGTCCCCGCGACGACGACCGGGATCTTCGCCTTGGCGAGCTCGTCCGCGACCTTCCAGCCTTCGCGTGCGCCGAAGATCACGGCATCGAGCTTCTGCTCCGCGATCCACTTGATTGCATAGAGCAGGGTCTGCGCGCCATCGGCGTGCACCGCGACCTTCTTCTGGCCGAGCGCAAACGGTGCGAGCGCTTCCATGCGCACGTCGTAGTCCGGCTTGGGCGAGCCCTTCGAGATCGACTCGTCGATCAGCCGCGAATACTCACGCGCGTGCACGAGCTGCTTGCCGAGCTCCTTCAGGATCTCGGGCTCCTTCTTCTCCTTCGCAGTGTTGCTCACACCGGGGAACGAGAGGTGCAGCATGTCTCGGTCGACCTGCAGGAGTTCTTCCCACGTCTCGCCGGCGAGCCGGATCACGCACGACTGTCCCATCCAAGGTCCACCACCTTGCGGGGAGGACTGCGCGCGCGTGACGCCGTTGAAGCGCGTGACGCCGATGTGCACCGACTCCGCGTTGAGCGAAGCCGAGGCGCGAATGTCGGGCTGGCTGCCGCCAATCTCGGACGTATCGATCGTCGCTTGCACCGATCCGATCTCGAAGAGGCCGAGCCGCGTGTCGAGCGCGATCATTCCCGGCCAGACATGCTTGCCGCTCGCGTCGATGACGCGTGAGCCTGCCGGAACGGGAATCCCCGCCCCCATCGCCACGATGCGGCCCTGCTGCAGCACGATCGTGCCGTTTTCGATCGTCGGCGTCGTCACCGGATGCAGCGTGCCGCCGACGATCGCGACGGTAGCTCCGCCGTCGGCGCGCCACTCGACGCCCGCTTCCTTGCGCGGCTCGGAAACCTCCGTCAGCGGCGCAGGGCGCGTATCGAGCTCAAACGCATCGCGGCGCGTGAACTCCAGCTCGCCGTCGACCATCGTCCACTCGACACGCGAGTACGCGCTGAGCGGATCGCCGGTGTGGAGCGCGAGGTCGGCGTCTTTGCCCACTTCGATCGAGCCGGTGTGCTCTTCGAGCGCGAGCTGCTTGGCGACGTTGAGCGTGACGAGCTGCAGCGAACGCACAGGATCGAGCCCGCCGTAGCGCATCGACTTGCCCGCGTCGCTGAAGAGATGCCGCACGAGCTCCTCCGAGTCGGAGTTGATCGTCGTCACCGCGCCCGCCTCGACCATCATCGCGGGGCTGAACGGCACCGCGTCGTAGGCCTCGATCTTGTACGCCCACCAGTCGCTGAAGCTCGACGGGCCTGCGCCGTGCTGCGCGATCTCGTGGGCAATCTTGTAGCCCTCGAGCACGTGCTGCAGCGTCTTGACGCGGAACCCGTTCTCTTCGGCGACGCGCAGGAGCATCAAGATCTCGTCCGCGCGGTAGCAGTGGCTGTGCACGTCGACCTGCTTTTCCAAGATGCCGACGAGCACCTCGAGGCGCACGTCCTTGCGGGGCGGCGGCGGATCTTCGCCGCGCTGCTTCGCCGCTTCGAACGCCTTCCACTCGCTCTGGTACTCGCGCGCGCGCGTAAACGCACGAACGAGCAACGCCTCGACGCCCATGCGCGACGCGGGGAAGCGGCTCGAGTTGCCGCCGCCGTTCGAGCGCTTGACGTTCTCGCCGAGCGCGAACTTGATGCCTTCCTTCGCGTCGGGATTGCGCAGTGCTTCGATGCTCGTGCCGTACTTGAGCTTGATCACCTCGTGACGGCCGCCGATCGTGTTCGCCGAGCCGTGGAGCAGTCGGGCACCGGTGACACCACCCGCGAGCGCGCGCCAGATCGTCAGGTCCTCCGCATCGATCGCATCGCTGATGTCGCACTCGCCGGTGATCGAGTAGGTGCCCTCGTTCACGCCGCGCGAGATCGCCATGTGCGAATGGCAGTCGATGACGCCCGGCGAGAGGTGCAGGCCCTTGCCATCGAGCTCGAGCGTGCCCGCGGGCGCTTCCACCTTGCCGATGGCCGCGATCTTGCCGTCCTTGACGTACACATCGCCGCTCGCCGCGGGGGCGACGGCGCTGTGGATCACGACGTTGCGGATCACGCAGGTTCCGCCGGTGCGGAGCGCGGGCTTGCGCATCGCGTCGGTCTCGAACGGGTGATCGCCCGCGAACGCGAGCGGGGCGAGCGCGAGTGCAGCGAGCGCCGTGCGGAGCATGGACTTACTTGTGACCACAGCAGGCCTCCTCACCTTCGAACGCCGCTTCGTCTTCCAACCACTTGGGCTTGCGCTCGCCCGTCACTTCGCTCGTCGTCTCACCCCACGGGCCGCGCAGCGTCACGCTGCCCTTGAGCGAGCCACCGTCGAGCTCGACCTTCCACTTCGTCGTCACTTCGGTCTCGCGCATCGTGTACGAACCCTCGATCACGAGCGTCTTGCCGACCACGGAACCTTTGACGTCGACCGTGCGCTCGCCGCGCTGGCCCGTCGTGACGAGTGTCCCCGTCACTTCGCCTTCCGGCGTCATCTTCACGGTGAGCGTCGCCTTCTGCGGACCTTGGTCGTTCTTCACTTCGCAGTCCCAGATGCCGCTCGCGTCCACGCCGTCGTCCGGCTTGCCTTCGAGCTTCTCTTCGGGCTTGACCTCGTATTCGTTCGGGAAGCCATCGACGAAGAGCCACGCGACCTTCGAATCCTTCTTCACGGGAGTGGCGGTCCACAGCGCGAGCGTCGCGTCGCGTCCGGCGGCGATCGCGCCGAGGTGCTGCTCGGCACCGACGAGCCGCGCCGCGCCCGACGTGAGCGCCGCGAGCGCCACATCCGCGGGCAAGCCGTTCTCGACGAGCGTGCGCACCTTCTTGAGGAGCTCGCCGCCGTTTCCGCTGCCCGAACCGAACGCAAAGGTCACACCCGCTTCGTGGAGGCGCAGCGCGCAGTCACGGCCTTCGACCCAGCGCGCGCGCTTCGCCTCGCGCACGCCGAGCGGCTCCTCGTAGTTCCACTGTTTCTTGTCGTCGGCCTTCGCTTCGTCCGGCTTTTTCTCCGGCTTCGTTTCCTGAGCGGGCTCGGTCTTCTCGCTCGTCACCGGCTCGGCCTCGGGCTTCTTCTCGGAGCCTTCGCCTTCCTTCGGCGCCTCGCCCTTCTTGGCCTTCTTGTCTTTTTCGTTCGGATCCTTGGGCTCATCTCCCCACTGCAGCGTGAGCACCACGGGAATCTCGCGCGCCTTCAGCTCGTTCGCGACCTTCCATGCCTCGCGCCCACCGACGATTCCGATGCGCAGACCGAGCTCGTCCGCGAGTCGCATCCAACGCTGGATGTCTTGCGCGCTTTCGGCCTCGCACATCACGCGCCGCTCGCGCTTCACGAGTCCGCGCGCCGCTTCGAGTTGTTCGTCGTGCGCCGGTCGCGGCCCGGGCCGCCCCGCGGCATAGCGCGCCTCCAACTCGGCGTGATGCGCGGCGTCGAGGAAGAACTGGCGCAGCTGCGCGTGATAGCCCATCAACGTCGACGGATAGCCGGGACCCGTCGCGCGGAACGCGGCGTGCGCGAAAACCTCGGCGATGAGGATCGCGTCGCGGGCCGCAGCCTCGCGCGTGACGCACAGCGCACTCGTACCCGCGAGCAACTGTCCCGACGGCGCAGCGAGCAGCGCGCCGAATCCGCTCTCGCGCCAAGGCGCAGACTTGTCCTTGGCGAGGTTGAAGAGCTCCGCCGCGCGGAACGCGGGCTGGATGCCCTTGCGGTTCGCGACGCGCATGTCGATGTACACGTCCGAAGCCTCGGACGGCGGATCGTCTTGTTGCGCCACGGGAGTCGGCGTCTCGAAGCCGGCCTGCGAGAAGGCATCGATCAGACCCGGCACCGCGAGCATGCCGCGACCGTCGATGACGCGCGCCCCCGCGGGCAGCTCGGCCGCGACATCGAGCACGCTCTCGATGCGACCGTCGCGCAGGACGAGCGCGTGTCGCGGCGCGTCGGCGGCGTCGCTCAAGCGCACATCGTGGATCACATGGAGCTGCGGCCGCGGAGCCGCATTCTGGGCGACGGCCGCAAGCGTGAAGCACACGCTGGAAAAGAGGGTCCGCAGCGGACTGCGAAGATTGGGACTCATGCGCTCTCCGAGAGGGGCAGGGATAGGGCGAGCGAAGTGGCGCGGCATTGTGACCCCGCGAGTTCGCTTTGGACACAGTACCCCTCGCTCTGGTTAGGCTGGTCGCGTGAGTTCCGTGCAAGATCGCAGGCCGCGCCGGGCCGCGCTGGCGCTGCTCCTCGTCA
>JBIKYW010000152.1:0-7234 GCA_044355055.1 Planctomycetota bacterium
GAAAAAAGGTGCCGCCAACGCTCGCTCGCGGCGCCCCGAGCGCAGCTCACGGGCCACGGACTCCGCACCAAAGCGTGCACGCAAGCTGCCCCACGGAAGCTCAACCCCGCTGCCCTCGCGCCACATCTCGAGCACGAGCTCGGGCCGCTTCAGGTCGATCAGCTCGCGCAGCAAGGACGCGCGCAGCGCCTCGCGAAGGTGCGGCGAAGCCAGCTCCTCGACGGGCTCCAGCGCCTGCTCGAAGCCCTCGGCGAGCCCGCGCGCGCGCAAGTGCTCGCGCCAGTCGCGCAAACGCACCACGCCGCACCAAGTATCCGCGAGCGCCGCGCCGAGCGCGTCGGCCATCCAAGCCTCGCGGGGCTCGCCGAGCGCAGCGAGGGCGAGGGCGCGCGCGAACTGCGCGCCGCGGTCGTCGAGCGCATCGGGCGCGACAACGCCGTGGACGTCGAGTTCCCCAGCGCAGGTCGCGCTCAGCGTGCTCGCAGCCGTCGCGACCGCCATGCTCTCGCCGTCGGGCCAAAGATGAACGCGCACGCGCTCCTTCGCGGGTCCGACCAGCGCCACGGTGCTGGCGTGGACCGTCGTCAGTCGCTCGATCCAGCGCGCCTGCGCCAGCGGATCGATCACGCCGTGGACGACCACCTCGCAGCCCGGCCCAGCGAGCGTGACCTCGGCCCATGTGTCGAGCTGCGCGAGCGCCGCACTCGCGCTGCCATTCATGAGGCCACCGTGGTCGGTCCAAGCTCCCTCGCGCTCGATCCGTCCGCCGCGCCACGTGCGGAAGCCCGGCTTCCAATGGGGCAGCAACTCGCTCGCGAGCGACACTGCGACCGACACATCGCTGGCGACGTAGACCGTCACCGGCCAGCCCGCGCGGCGCGGGTCCTCCACCGTGAGCATCAGGCCTTCGCGGGGACCGTGGTAGCGTCGCCCTTGGAACCACAACGCCCCCGTGCCCGGCTCGAAAACGAGTCCATGCAACTGCGCGATCGCGCCGATCGACGCGGAGTTGCCGTCGGCGAACACGATGCGGGCCGCACTGCCGTCGAGCTCGTCTCCGCGCTCGAACTCGACCTCGTAGCGCCGTGCGAAAAGGGGCTCGCGCGCCAACGCTTCGAGTCGGCTCGTGTCCACCGACGTCGGAACCACGACCTCGACGCGCCGAGCGCCCTCCAAGGAACGCGCGAGCCGATAGGACCCGAGCTCGTCGGGATCGCTGCAGCCAGCGAGAGCCGCGAGACAGAGCGTGAGGGAGCGAGCGCGCACGATTTCCTCGACGAGTGTAGCGAGCGTGCCGCGCCGCTGAAATCAGCGCGATCGCGGCGATGCCACCACGAGCCACACGCCGAGCGCGACCAACGCGAGCCCGACCACTCGCTCGATCGACAACGGCATGCGTGCACCGCTCGCCCCCAGTCGATCGAGCAGGAGCGCCACCAGCACTTGACTGGCGACCGCGACCGCCGTGGTCACGCCCGCGCCCAGCTTGGGAAACGCCACCGCCGCGCAGGAAATGATGATCAGTCCGAAGAGTCCACCCGTGAACAGGTGCCAAGGGGCGGAGCCGCGCTCCGCCGTCGAGCCCAGCGCCCGCGAGGTCAGGTACCAGCAGGTCGAACCGGCGAAGACGACACCAGAGTTGATCATCAACGTCAGGGGCAGCCCGATGCGCAGCGACAGCTGACCGTTGACCGTGCTCTGCAGACACACGGCGGCACCGAGCAAGGCGGCGAGCAGAATCAAAAACGGCATGGGACCCCTTCGGAGAGTTCTCGGATCGCGGTCGCAAGCATCCGCGCGAGCGCGTGTCGGCGATAGTCGCCCGTGGAACGAACGTCGTCGATCGGCGCGATGTCGCCGCGCGCGCATGCGGAGCCCACCTCGCGCGCGAGTGCTGCGTCGACGCGCGCTCCCATCAGTTTTTGCTCCAGCGTACCGAGACGCAAAATGCGCGGTCCGACGGCACCTGCGGCAGCGCGCACCGCGCTCACACGCCCCCCATCGAACGCCATGCACACTGCGAGTGCGACCTTCGAAATCGACTGCGCGCGACGAGTGCCGAGCTTCCGCCAGAGCTGGCGCTCTCCAGCCGGGCGCGCTGGGATGAGGATCGACTCGATCAGCTCATCCCGCTCGCGCAGCGTGCTGCGATAACCGCACAGGAACTCCTCGACGTCGAGCTCGCGCGCGCCCCGCATCGAAACCAAACGAACCCGTGCGCCGAGTGCCACGAGCGCCACCGAGAGGTCTCCGGCAGGCGACGCAGTGCCGAGGTTCCCCCCGAGAGTGGCACGCGCCTGAATCTGCTCCGCTCCGACGTCGTGCGCAACCGCAGAGAGCATCGGGAGTCGCTCCGCGACATGCGGATCACGCGCTAGTTCCGCGCAAGTAGTGAGCGCGCCGAGCCGCAGACCACCCGCCTCATCGCGACGGCCGCGGAGCTCCGCGAGCTTCCACACGTCGACGACGCGCGCAGGCTTCGTGCGACCGGTGTGCAGCTCGACCATCAAGTCGGTTCCGCCCGCGAGAACGTGTGCCGGAGCACCGTCCAGCGCGAGCGCCGTCAGCGCCTCCTCGAGCGACCGCGCGCAGACATAGTCGACGCTCACGCGCGCCCCCTCGCACAGGCGAGCGCGGCGCGCACGATCGCGCCGTACCCCGTGCAGCGACAGAGATTCCCAGCGAGGGCCGTGCGAGCCGCGTCGAGCGAGGGCTCGCTCCCTTCCGCGCGACAACGTTCCGCGAAAGCGCGCGTCATCACGATCATGCCCGGAGTGCAAATGCCGCACTGCGCCGCGCCCTCCTTGAGGAACTCCTCACGGATGCGCTCGAAACCCGAGCCCTCCACGGTGACGATGGAACACCCATCGGCTTGCGCAGCGGGCACGAGGCAGGAATTCACCGCGACTCCGTCGACGAGCACGGTGCAGGCGCCGCACTCGCCCTCGCCGCAGCCCTCCTTCGTGCCCGTGAGCCCCAAGTCGACGCGCAGAAGATCGAGCAAACGCCGCAGCGGCTCGACCTCGACCACGCGCGCGACGCCGTTGATTTCGAGACGCACGATCAAAGCCGTTCCTCCGGGTGCAGTTCCAGCCAGCGCGCCATCAAGTGTTCCGGCGTCGCAGGGATCGACTCGATGTGCAGACCGAGCGCGTCCTCGATCGCCGAGAGCACGGCGGGAGCTCCGCCGTCCATCGGCATCTCTCCCACGCCCTTCGCGCCGAAGGGGCCGCCGGAAAACGGCACCTCGACGAGGTCGGTGTAAAAGCGCGGTGCGTCGAGCGAGGTCGGGATCACGCAGGTCGCCATGCGATCCTGCAGGAAGCGCCCGTCGCGCGTGGTCACGACCTCGAGCTGCGCGAAGCCGATCGCTTGGAGCGAGCCGCCCTCGAACTGTCCGACGACCATCTGGGGCTGGATCGCCGTGCCGCAGTCGACCGCGCTCCAAAAGCGCGGCACGCGCACCTCGAACGTGTCGAGATCGACCTCGACCTCCGCCACATCGGCGGCCCAGCCGTAGGCCGGATAGGCATCTCCGCGGTAATGCTCGTCATCCCAGACCAGACCTGCGGGCGTCGTGTACTCCGCTTCGACGCGCGGGTCCCCCCCGCGGCGCACGAACGCCGCAGCGCGCTCGCGGAACGTGCCGGATCCCTCGCAGCGCGCGGCGAGCTCGCGACACACCCGTGCGAGCAGGCCGCCGACGATCATGCAGGTGCGCGAGGCCACCGTCGGCCCAGAGTTGGGCACCGCGTGCGTGTCCGGCCGTGCGATCTCGACGTCCGCGGGCTCGCAGCCGAGCGACTCGGCCGCGATGGCGCGGAAGAGTGTCTCCGTGCCTTGCCCGAACTCGGTCGACGCGCTGCGCACGAGCGCACGACCGTCGGCGGAGAGCTCGACGGCGATGCGCGCCTTGAGCATCGACTCGCCCGCGCCGGTGAAGCCCGCGCCGTGAAAGAAGAAGCTCATCCCGAGCCCCCTCCGCACACGTCCCTCGCGAGGAGCGCGCCACGGATGG
Source organism: Planctomycetota bacterium (assembly GCA_044355055.1). Classification (GTDB taxonomy): domain Bacteria; phylum Planctomycetota; class UBA1135; order UBA1135; genus F1-120-MAGs118. The sequence goes on from JBIKYW010000152.1 coordinate 4,019, forward strand.
CTCGCGATCGGAGTCGAGACCGCGATGCGCTCGAGCACGGCTTGCGCGCCGACGCTTTCCTTGAGCACCTGCCCCGTCGCCGTTTTTTCGCCGAGGCGCAGCGCATTGCGTCGGCGCAGTTCATAGGGATGGATCTGGAGCGCCGCCGCGATCTTGTCCATGTGTCGTTCGATCGCAAAGCACGTCTGCGGCGCGCCGAAGCCGCGGAACGCGCCATACGGCACGTGATTCGTCGCCACCGCGCGGCCGCGGATCGTGACATGCTCGCAGCGATACGGCCCCGCGGCATGGATACAGCCGCGCGAGAGCACGACCGGCGACAGCGTCGTATACGCGCCACCGTCGAGCAGGACGTCGATGTCGAGCGCGAGCAACTGACCCTCGCTGTCGACCGCCGAGCGAATCTTGACGCGACTGGGGTGGCGCTTGGGCGTGAACGCGAGGTCCTCGTGGCGGTCGTAGATCATCTTGACCGCGCGACCGGCCTTGCGCGCGAGCACCGCGGCATGGGTCGCGAGGATCGAAGGATAGTCCTCTTTCCCACCGAAGCCTCCGCCCGTCGCCTCCTGCACGACGCGCAGCTTCTCCGGCGGCAGTGCCAGCGCGCGCGCGAGCGCCTTTTGCACGTAGTACGGGCATTGCATCGAACCGTGGACCGCGATCACGCCGTCGTGGTCGGGCGGGAACGCGATCACGCCCTGCGGCTCGATGTACATCTGCTCCTGCGTACCGGTCTCGTGCTCGCCCTCGAAAATCCGCGCCGCAGTAGCGAGCACCGCCGCCGCGTTGCCCTTCTCGATGCGCAGCTCCTTGAACACGCGCGTCGACTCGCGCGGATCGAGGACCGGCGGCAGAACCTCGACGCGCGGCTGGAGCGCGGCCAACGCTTGCCGCAGCGTCACCTCGTCGGGCGCAGCCACGAGCAGCAGCGGCTCGCCAAAATGTTCGATCGAATCGCTCGCGAGAACTGGCTGGTCCGCGACGATCATCGCGATCACGTTCTCGCCGGTGTCGTGCGGTCCCGCGAGGACCACACGCGAGAAGTCGAAGCCGGGATCGCGCGCGATCCCGAGGAGGCGTCCGTGCGCCACGGGCGAGCGCAGCGCGCCGCCGACCCATGCCCCGGGAACCTCGAGGTCGGCGATGTAGCGCGCGCGCCCGCTGACCTTCGCCGGTCCGTCGGGCCGCGCCAGGTCCCTGCCCACGACGCGCGTCATGGCGCGAGAATTCCGCGGCGTACCCTGACTTGCAAGGGCGGACGTCGCCGCGGCGGGCGGAGCGCGCTATCTTCCGAACTCCGGACGTACGCCATGCAAGACACCGCTCGACACGGCCTGCGGGCCTGCCTGCTCGCCCTCTCGCTCTTCGCCGTCGCCTGCCGCACGAGCGAAATGGCCTCGGAGAACATCGTCATCGGCACGACCACGCTCGATCAGATCGAGAAGGGCTGCGGCCGCCGCTTCGTCATCGCACTGCTCGGCGAGCCGATGCAGAAGATCGACCTCGGCTCCGACCGGGAGCTTTGGACGTGGGGCTACAAGGAGCGCGAGAGCGCCGGTGGTTCCAAGGTGTTGATCATCGACAACCGCCCGCGCACGGAGACCTCCCACGCCGCCTACGTCGAGTTCGACGACGGACGCGTGCTCCGCGCCTGGCGGGATTGAGCCGCTCGCCCGCGAATCTGCGCGGAGCATGGCCTAGGAGGCTGACCGAGATGCTGGTTCTCGTCCTCTCGCTCGCGACGCTGCTCACGGGCCTCGCCCTCGTGCACGCTTGGGGGCCGGGCAATCACCTCGAGTTCGAGCACCGCGTGTTTCGGCGCCGCGAGCGGCTCCCCAAGGCCACCGCAGCCCTGATCACCGAGCACCGCGCCGCATGGCAGTACGGCCACATCGCGGCCGACATCATCAACATGAAAGGGGCCGGGGGGCCCTACAGCCACTGCCACCGCTGGGGCATCGTCGGCGAGATGCGCGCGCTCGCGAGAACGGACTTCGAGCGCGCGTTCGTCTGCGGCTACCTCGCCCACCTCGCCGCCGACACGATCGCGCACAACCACTTCGTCCCCTATCACCTCGCGCGCTTCGCGCGCACCCAAGGGCTCGGCCACCTCTACTGGGAGATGAGCGCGGACCGCTTCGTTCCCGACGAACGCTGGGAGGTCGTCACGCGCCTCAAGGGGCTGCCTGCGCTGCTCCCGCTCGATCAGCTCGTGAACGCCACCGTGCCGCGCAAGGCGCTCTCGATGGGCACGAACAAGCTGATCTTCAACCACCTGCTGCTCGTCTCGGAGCGCAGCGCGTGGCGCGCGGGCGTCGAGCGCATCCACCCGCGCGGCGCCGTGGAATTGAAGCGCGGCTTCCTCGATCGCTTCCGCGACGCCGCGGTCGAGCGCATCTTGCTCGCGCTATCCCGCGACGGGGTCGAGCGGATCTCCCACGTGGACGCGAACGGGAAACTGGCGCAAAAGGAAGCGCTCGCCGCGCGCAAGACGCTGCTCCACCGCATGCTGCCGCGCAGCATGAACCAAGACGCCTCCGCGGCGCTGGCCGCGCCCTTCTTGGTTGGAATGCAGTCGCCGCCGCCCCGCGCCTAGCGCGGGGCGCTCACGGCCCGACGCGCATCCAACGCACGACGAAGTCGTTCTGATCGCCGTCGCCGTTCAGGTCGACGCGCGCCGACGACTCTTCGCCGAGGAAGGCACCTGCGACGTTGAAAGAGTCCGCGACCACGGCCGGAGTGGGAATGTCTGCGATCGGCGAGAGGTAGTAGTTGTCGCCCAAGGTCGAGACGGTCGTGCGGAAGAGCACGCGGTCGAGCTTGTCGCCGTCCTTGTTCCAGTCGAAGTTGTCGGCAGCTTCGTCGACGCGGTAGTAGGCGATGTTGTTCGAGATCGCGATGCCCGCGTTGTCCGCATCGACCGCCACCGCCGGACCGGGGAAGTCGAAGTCGTCGGGGTCCGTGGGGTCGAAGCGCGAGAACACGGGCACGCTGTCGAGCAGGTCCGTATCGCGCCCGTTGATCGGGGCGCCGAAGACGCTCTCCTCGAAGCCGATCGGAACGCGCGTGCGGTCCTCGAGCTCGCCCATCCAGCTCGCTCCGCCGCACTGGAATCCCGCGCTGGGCGAGTGATCCGTGCGCCACAGCGCCGCGTTGCCGTCCGTCGGGTCGAGCCAGCCGACCAAGTGCTCGACGTTGTTGGTCGCGTTCGAGACC
>JBIKYW010000153.1:0-7231 GCA_044355055.1 Planctomycetota bacterium
GGGGTCGAGCAGCTCGAAGGGCACACCACCGAATGCCGTGACGCCAAAACGCGCCGGAATCAGCGGGTTTGCATCGCGCTTCGAGTCGTACATGCCGCGCAGCGAGTTCGAGCTCACCACGGGCTTCATGTCGAGCACGCGCCAATAGGCGTAGTCGCCCGCGAGGTACGCGATGACATCGCGCAGCCCCGCCGCGCCGATCGACTCCAGGCCTGCAGGCATCGGCGAGCGCCCGGTGTTGCGGATCGACGCGATCTCGTCGCGCGCGATGCTCTGATCGCCCGAAGTCGAGCGCAGCACCACCCCATCTTCCGTGTCGCGCACGAGCACGCCCGCGAAGCTGCGCTCGTCTTGGGTCGTGACGATCCACTCGGCGTAGGCCGCTTCGACCGCGCGGTTCGGGTCGAGGATGATCGGCAAGAGATCTCCCGCGCCGTGTGCGCCGATACCGGTGAGCTCCGGCCCAACCTTGCCGCCGCTTCCGAAGGCCGTGTGACAGTTCGCGCAGTTCTTCTCGAACACTTCCTTGCCGTTGACACGGTCGCCGCCGGGACGATCGACCTCGGGCAGGAGCTTCGCAATCAACGCGTCGATGCCAGCGTTGCTCGCTCCAGCGAGCCGCTCGAAGGCCTTCGTTGCGCGCTGGGCCACCCCGCCGTCGGGATGCGTCCGCAGTCGGTGCACTTTCTGCGGTCCGAGCTCGGCGGGCACCACCGCGCCGCTCTCGACGCGCTCGAGCATCGTCGTCGACCAGCTCGCGCGAGCGAGCAGACGCTCGAAAGCGAGATCGCGTGCTTCGCTGGAGAGATCGATGTAGCGGTCGGCGATCAACGCCGCGACAGCGACGTCATCGCTCGTCGTGAGCGCCTCGAGCGCCGCGCGTTGCTCACGCGGGGAGCGGCTCGGCGCCAAGAACGAGCCGCTGAGCGCAAGGCTCTTCGCGCGCGTCTCGCCAAAGCCCATCGCAAGCGCAAGCGCCGTGACGCGCTGGTCGAACGGCGCGGCTTCGTCGCCGACACGCTGCACGATGCGCGCCCACGCTTGATCGATTTCGCCCATGGCGCGCGGATCGAGCTTCCACGTCGCCACAAGCCGCAACGCCGCCGATGTTACGCGATCCTCAGGATCCGCGAGCAGGCGCCGCAGCGCACCGCTCGCCGCGCTGTTCTCCTTCTCACCCAGCGTCTTCACTCCGCGAGCGAGTCCGTCGAGAACAGCGAGCCGCGCTTCGAGAGCGCCCCCCTCGGCGACGGCCGCGACCAGCGATGCCGTTTGCGATGCGTCGCGCGAGACCGCCGACGGAATCGCGAGCGCGAGCATTTGCAACGACTCCGGACGCGGCTCGGCTAGCGCCGCGACCGCATAGGCCGTGCAATTGCGTCCGATCCATCGCACCGCGAGCGAGCGAGCCCAGGCGTTGTTCAACGCGTCGAGAGTCGCAACCACCTCGCGCATGGACGCCTGAGCAAACTGCGGCGACGCGCACTCGCCGAGTGCGGCCGCTGCAAGCAGCTTCGCGCGCTCGTCCCCCTTGCGCAGACACTCGAGCAACGCAGCCGACGTTGCATCGTCCGCGAGCTTGGGAAACTCCGCGAAGATTCGCGCCGCCGCGCGCGCGAGCTCGGGCTCGCGGTCCGGCACGCGCAGCGCTTGCTCCGCAACCATAGGCTTGCGCCCCGCGCGCGCGAGGCTCCATGCGGCCGCGATACGCACCGCGGGCGACTTCGAGCGCTCGAGCACGCTCGTCACTGCGTCGAGCGTCTTCGGATCGCCACCGTCTGCGATCGCGTTTATCGCAGCGGTGCGCGTCGAGGCATCGCCGCGCTCCAGCAGGGCAGCCAGCGCTGCGGGCGACTTCCAGTCCGCCGGAAGCTGGGCCGTCTTGGGTGCGCTCTTGTGCTGCACGCGCCAGATTCGCCCATGCTGATGGTCACGGTCGGGACGAATCGCTGCGTTCGTCGGGCCGTGCTTGGGACCACGCGTGTCGTTGTGCACGACCGCTTGGTTGTAGAAGTCGAGCACGTACAGCGCGCCGTCGGGCCCGACGCGGATGTCGACCGGACGGAACCACAGGTCCGTGCTGCCGATGAACTCGTCTTCGCGATTCTTCGCGGCGCCGAACGTCACACCACGCGGCGCGATGACGTCGTGGTGCACGAGGTTGACCGTGGGCTCGCAAACGAAGTGCGAGCGCGTCCACGCAGCGGGCCAAGCGCCGCCGTCGTAGATCGCCGAGCCTGCTGCGGCCGTGAAGCCGCCGACGAAGTCGATCTGGGCGTACGGTGCCTCGGTGCGCACGACGGCGGGGAAAACGCGGTCGTGGTCGGGGAGGTCCGTCCAGCTCGCGACGTTGTCGACGCGGTTGCCCGACAAGAAGCGCTCGGGCAGCACGACGTGCCGCAGGTGCGCTCCGTTCGCCATCGTGAAGAAGAGCTCGCCCTCTTCGTCGAACGTGCAACCCCACGTATTCGATCCGTAGCTCGACACCATCTCGATCGCGCTACCGTCGGGGCGGAAGCGGAAGAGCCCGTTACCAATGCGGCCGAAGTCTCGCCCCGCCGCATTGGTGATGTGGTTCGACCCGCCGCCGCTGTAGCCCTGCGTCGCGTAAATCCAGCCGTCAGGGCCCCAGCGCAAGTTGGAGAACGTCGCGTGCGTGTCGCCGTAACCGAAGCCCGTGAACAGGCGCTCCGTCTTGTCCGCTACGTCGTCTCCATCCGTGTCGCGCAGCCACCAAATGTCCGGTGCAGCGCCGGCGATGACGCCATCACCGTGGAACACGAACGACGTGACGAGATCGAGGCCGCGGAAGAACGTCTTGCGCTGATCGACCCGACCGTCGGCGTTGTCGTCGAGCAGGATCGCGATTTCATCGTGCGCCGCGACACCGCTGAACTCCTGCTTCATCGGATACGCCGGCGTGAGCGCCGCCCACAGACGCCCGCGGCGATCCCAGTCGATCGCGATCGGCTTCACGATTTCGGGCTCCGCCGCGACGAGCGAGACGTCGAAGTCCGGATGCACGCGGAGCGACTGGTGCGCGTGGTCGGGGTGCGTCGGGCCGCCTTGCGGATAGCGCAGCCCCGCCGCCTCACCCGGCCGCAGGAGCGAGTCGACATCGCGCCGACCCGCCCACGCGATGCCGCGCAGGAGCAGCGTGCGCCATGCTTGGTGCGCGAACGAGTCGTGGAAGTGCCCCTGAAGCGAAACAAACGCTCGCGAAGGCCCCTTTTCGTAGGTCCACATCTGCGGCGTGATGTCGAAGACCGAGTGGAAGCCAACCTGCAGCACGTTGGCCTCGGGCTGCATGTGCAGCTCCCAGTAAATCTCGTCCCGGAAGCGGAAGTTCATCGCCCCGTCGGTGATCGCGTGACGATTCTCTGTGACATACAGGTCGATGTCCGCGGTGTGCCACTTCGAGTGGCCGTGCTCCCATGCTCCGCCGACGACTGTCTTGAACCAGTGCGGGTCGTCGCCGCACACCGCGTCGTGCAAGACGACGATGCCGCCGCCGCGCGCGAGGAAGCGCTCGAGGTTCGTGCGGTCGTCGCCGTGGATCGAGCCGCCTTCCGCTGCGTAGAGCACGAGCACGTCCGTGCGCTCGAGCTGCTCCGCCGTCGGGAACGTCAGCGCGCCTTCGGCCTTGACGCCACGCTCGGAGAGCAGCGGTACCCACTCCGCAACGAAGCGCGGATGATCGTGCTCGCCGGGACCGTGCGTCTTCGGACCACCGCGCAGGAACACGCGCAGGGGAGCGGACTGAGTCCAGCCGGGCAGGACGCACGCGACGAGCGCGACAACGGAGAGCAGCCAACGCTTCATGGGGGCGAATCCTAGCGCCGATCGCGCGGGACGGCGGCGCGACCACGACCGTCCGCGCTCGCTTTCGCGACCTCTCGATCGACGGAACGAGATCTCGCGTGCGTCCGAGAAGCTCCGGCTCCGAAAGAGCGTCCGTCGGTAAGCTGCGCCCATGCAATTCGCGGCCGCCGCGCTGCTCGCCCTCGCTGCGCAAGCGCCTTCGTCGATGCCCGCGAGAACTCCCAATGTGATCCTCATCGTCACCGACGATCAGGGCTGGGCCGATGTCGGCTGCTACGGCGCAGAGGGCTTTTCGACGCCGAATCTCGACCGACTCGCCCGCGAGGGAGCGCGGCTCACGAACTTCTACTCAGCACAGCCCGTGTGCTCCGCTTCGCGCGCGGCGATTCTGACCGGCTGTTACCCCAATCGCGTCGGAATCGCGGGGGCGCTCGTGCCGTCCTCGAAGCACGGGCTCGCAGAGAGCGAGACGACACTCGCCGAGCTCGCGCGCTCGCGCTCCTACGCGACCGCGATGTTCGGCAAGTGGCACTTGGGTCACTTGCCGCCGTTCCTGCCGACGCGCCACGGCTTCGACGAGTGGTTCGGCGTGCCCTACTCGCACGACATGTGGCCCTTCCACCCCGATGGCCCCAAGCCGTGGAAGGACCTGCCGCGCATGCGCGGTGACGAGGTGCTCGAGCTCAACCCCGACCCGGGAACGTGGACACGTGCCTGCAGCGAAGAAGCACTGCGCTTCGTGCGCGAGCACCGCGCGCGTCCTTTCTTCCTCTACCTCGCGCATCCGCTGCCCCACGTGCCGCTCGGCACCGCGCCCGAGTTTCGCGGCCGCACTGCGACGGCGTACGGAGATGTGATCGAGGAAATCGATCACGAAACAGGCCGCTTGCTCGCGCTCCTCGACGAGCTCGACCTCGCGCGCGACACGCTCGTGCTCTACACGTCCGACAACGGCCCATGGACGCCCTACGGCGAGCACGCCGGCAGCACGGGTCCGCTGCGCGAGAGCAAGGGCACCGTGTTCGAGGGTGGCGTGCGCGTACCGTTCCTCGCGCGCTGGCCGGGGCACATTCCCCAAGGTGCCGTGATCGACGCGCCCGCCATGGCGATCGACCTCTTGCCGACGATCGCGCGCTGGATCGGCGCCGAGCTCCCGGAACTGCCGATCGACGGCCGCGACATCTCCGCGCTCCTCGAAGGCCGCCAGCCCGACCCCGCGCCACGCCCGCTTTTCTTCTGGTACGAAACGAACGAGCTGCAGGCCGTGCGCTACGGCCGCTGGAAACTGCACTTCCCCCACAGCCACCGCTTCACCGATGAAATGCCCCGCACGAGCGGCGGTAAGCCTGCGCCCTACCCCGTGCGCACCATCGGTCTCTCGCTGTTCGACCTCGACACCGACCCCGGCGAGCGCCACGACGTCGCCGCGCTCCGCCCCACCGTCGTGGCCCAGCTCTCCGGCCTCGCCCAACACATGCGCCGCGAACTCGGCGACACCCTGCGCTCCACCCGCGGCACCGCCAACCGCCCCCCCGGCCGCACCGATTAGGCGCGCCGAATCCGCACGCGCGCTCCACTCTCGCGCGCAACGTGGCTAGGCTGCGACGGCGCGCGAGTTCCGCTTTTGCGAGACACGTGACGGTCCCGCTGTCCCCCTACCCCCCCAAGAACGACGAGGACGAGGATGCAGAACGAACACGAGGTCGCGAACGCGAAGAGGCTTCTGTGGGCCGGTTTCATGGCCATCCTCGCGGCGGGGGTCGGCTTTGCCATCCGCGGCGGCATCTTTGGCGCGTGGAAGGAGGCCTACGGGTTCAGCGACACGCAGCTCGGCGCCATCGGCGGCGCAGGGTTCTCGGGCTTCTGCTTCGGGATCATCATCGGTGGCGTCCTCGTCGACAAGTTCGGCTACGGCAAGCTCGTTGCGCTCGCGCTCCTCGGACACATCCTGTCCGCGGTCGTGACGTTCATGGCGAGCGGCCAAGACGACGCCTACGGCTACTTGTTCTGGGGCATGTTCATCTTCGCCTACGCCAACGGAACGCTGGAAGCCGTGGCGAACCCGCTGGTCGCGACGGTCTTCCCGCACAACCGCACGCACTATCTCAACATCCTCCACGCGTCGTGGCCGCTCGGCATGGTGCTCGGCGCGGGCGCGTCGTACGTGCTCGGCACCGTGATGGGCATCGGCTGGAAGGGCCAGCTCGCGTTCTACCTCGTGCCGACCGCGGCCTACGCCGTGATGTTCATGGGGCAGCACTTCCCGCGCTCGGAGGCGTCGCAAAAGGGCGCGAGCTTCGCGGAGATGTTCAAGGACGTCGGCATCTTGGGCTCGCTCGTCGCGTGCGGCCTGATCCTGCTCTTCCTGAAGGGCACGCTGCCGAACTTCGGGATCGACGCGGGGATCGCGAGCAACGTGGCCTACGCCGTGGCGGGTGCGCTGGTCGTCGCGGTCGGCGTGATCACGCGCTTCTCGATCGGCTCGCTCGTCCTGTTCGCGCTCTTCGTCGCGCACGCGCTCGTCGGTGCGGTCGAGCTCGGCACCGACGGCTGGATCGAGAACATCACGGGCAACCTGTTCACGCCGACGCAGGGCAAGATCCTCTTCATCTGGACCTCGCTCCTGATGTTCGCGCTGCGCTTCTGCGCGGACTTCATCGAGAAGCGCCTCGGCCTCTCGCCCGTCGCGCTGCTCCTCGTCTCCGCGATCCTCGCGATCCTCGGACTGCGGCTCGCCTCGGGTATGGAGTCCTTCGCGATCGCGTTCGCCGCGCTTGGCGTGTACGCGCTCGGCAAGACCTTCTTCTGGCCCACGATGCTCGCGGTGGTCGGCGACCGCTTCCCGCGCTCGGGCGCCGTGGCGATGTCGATCATCGGCGGCATCGGCATGCTCTCCGCGGGCTTGATCGGCAACCCCGGCCTCGGCTACGCCAAAGACCGCTACACCGCGCAAGCCCTCATCGAGAGCGCGCCCGCCGTGTACGAGCAATCCAAGGCCGCGGACAAGACCTCGCAGTTCCTCGTGTTCGAGCCGGTCGTGCCCGTCGACGGCGCAAAGCTCGAAGCCGCGAAGAAGGCCGGGGACGCCCGCACTCCGGAGCAGCAGCAGCTCGTCGCCGCGAACCAAGTCGGCGATCGCCGCACGCTGCTCGCGGACTCGTTCATTCCGCTTGCGATGGCCGCGATCTACTTGCTGCTGCTCCTCTACTTCAAGTCCATCGGCGGCTACCGCGCCCTCAAGCTCGAAGAGCAGACCTGACGGGCGGCGTTTTGGGCCGAGCGGCCCGCGCGCTCGCCCCCAACACGACGCAACGGGCGGTTCGGTCGGCCGCGGGAAGCCGTTTCGCCGGTGATCGGCGCGGGGGCCTGCACTAGGCTCTCTGCGCCCATGCACCAGCCGGCCCCCGAT
>JBIKYW010000171.1:0-6642 GCA_044355055.1 Planctomycetota bacterium
CGCGAAGTGGAGCAAGAACCCGCACTGAGCCTGTGGTGCGCCTCGCTGCCCGGTGTCGACGTGCGCGCCTTCGCAGCAACCGCGCGGGCAACGCCGGAAGACGGCATCGCATTCAGCGCGCTTCCCACGGTCGTGGATCCGTCGCGCGCTTCGCTGCTGCTCCTCGCGGATCCGTACTCCTTCCCCGCGGATGCCTACCTGAGCACGCTCGCCGAGGCGCTTCCGCGCGTGCCGGTATTCGGCGGCATGGCGAGCGGCGGCATGGGCCCAGGCCAAAACTTGCTCTTCACGCAGGAAGGTCTCGTCGCGCAGGGAGCGATCGGCGTCGCGCTCGAAGGTGCGATCGAAGTTCGCACGGTCGTGAGCCAAGGATGCCGCCCCGTCGGTCGCCCGTGGGTCGTGACCCAGAGTCACGAGAACTTGCTGCTCAAGCTCGGCGGACGCCCAGCACTCGACGTGTTGAAGGAAGTGCTCGCGGCGCTCTCGGACGCGGAGCGCGCGCTCTTCCAACGCGGCCCGTTCATCGGTCTTGCGATCGACGCGAGCCGCAGCCAGTTCACGCGCGGAGACTTCCTCGTGCGCAACCTGCTCGGCGTGTCGCGTGAGCAGAACGCCGTGGCGGTGAGCGACATGGTGCGCCGCGGACAGACCGTGCAATTCCTCGTGCGCGATGCAGCCAGCGCGGGTGAAGATCTCGAACAACTGATGCTCTCGCAAGGCGGCGGAGCTCTCGCTGCCAGCGACGAGCCGGGCTCGGTCGGCGCGCTCCTCTTCACCTGCAACGGGCGCGGGCGACGCATGTTCGACGTGCCGAATCACGACCTCGACTGCGTGCGACGCTCGCTCGTCCGCGCGGTACCCGTCGCGGGTTTCTTTGCGCAGGGAGAGCTCGGGCCCGTGGGCGGGCGCAACTTCCTGCATGGCTATACGGCGAGCGTCGCGGTCTTCCGTCCGCGCGCAGAGGAGAGCTGACATGGATGCGATCGCGGTGGGGCTCGGAGGCGGTGCGCTGCTCGTGGCGCTCGGTGCGTGGATGAAGGCGGGTGCGTGGAAGTCGCGCGTGGACGAGCTCGAGCGCGAGCTCAAGCGTCGCACGGACGGCACGGCCGAAGAGTTGCGCAACGAAATCCGCGTGCTGCGCGAGCTGCTCGCAGCAGTCGCCGAAGGTGGGAGACTGTCGCGCGATCAAGTCCTCGAAGGTCGCTTGTGGGCCGACGTGGACGTGAAGCAGGGCCTCGCGCTCATCGAGCACGGCGCCCGCGTGCTCGACGTACGGACGAGCGGTGAAACGGCCGGTGGAGTCATCCCCGGTGCGCTTCTGATCCCGGTCGACCAGCTCGAGTCGCGCCTGCGCGAAGTCCCGAAGGACGGCAAGCCGCTGCTCGTCTGCTGCGCGGGCGGCGCGCGCTCGGCGGCGGCGTGCGAGTTCTTGTCGCAACAGGGCTACTCCGCACTGCACAACCTCGAAGGCGGCATGAACTCGTGGTCGGGCCCGCGCGTGCGGCCGAGCTGAGGTGACGCGCGTGCGTTTCCACTCGCGCATTCTCCGCTGGCTCGGGGGATTCTCGCTGTTCCTCCTCGCAACTGTCGGCGTGGTCTTCGTTTGGTGGAGAAATCATGGTCGTCCCCAGCGGGACGGCCGCGCTCTGATCCCCGCGCTCGGAAGCGACGTCACCGTCCACTTCGATGACGCAGCGGTGCCGCACGTGAGAGCGGCAAGCCTCGTCGACGCCGCGCGCGCTCTCGGCTGGCTCCATGCGAACGAGCGCATGGGGCAAATGGAGCTGCAGCGTCGCTATGCAGCCGGTCGACTCGCGGAGCTCGTCGGTTCCGATGCTGTGCCTTCCGACCGTCGCATGCGCCAGCTCGGGATCGCGCGCGCGGCTCGCGCGTACTTCGAGGCCTGTTCGCAGACATCGCGCGAGCTGCTCTCGGCCTACGCGCAGGGTGTGAACGCTTGGCTCGATGCGAAGCGGGACGACCTGCCTCCCGACCTCGTGCTCCTGCGTGCCGCACCCGAGCCGTGGCGCGAGGCCGACAGTCTCGGCATCCAGCTCCTGATGGCGCAAATGCTCTCGTTCGGCGAGTGGCGCGAGCGGGCGCGCATGCGCTGGCTCAGCGCGCTCGGACTCGAGCGCACGCGCGAGCTGATGGGCATGCCGACGCTCGCGGTCGACGATGCGATCCTCGCGCTCGCCGCTCGAAATCAACCCGAACCCGCACCTGCGGAGAAGCCCTCGAACGGGAGCAACAACTGGGCGGTCGCCGGGGAGCGCAGCGAAACAGGCAGCGCGCTCGTCGCCAACGATCCCCACCTCGCGCTCGATCTCCCGTCGCTGTGGTATCAGGCCCAAATCCGCTGCCCGGAATACGAAGCCGCTGGGTTCACCATTCCTGGCCTGCCCATGGTCGTGATCGGACAGGGACCGCAGATCGCTTGGGGGTTCACGAACACCGAGCTCGACGTGTGCGATCTCTTTCTCGAGCGCATGAGCGAAGATGAGCGTTCCGTCGAGCGCGACGGCGAGTGGCTCCCGCTGCGGATCGAGCGCGAGACGATCCGCGTCCGTGACGCGGAGAGCGAGGAGTTCGAGTGGCGCGCGAGCGACATCGGTCCGCTCTATTCTTCGCTCGATCGCGGGCTGCGGACGACGTACAGCATCGCGTGGACGGCTTACACGCCTTTCGATCCGCTCGAGCCGTTCGTCGCCCTCGCGCGTGCGAAGTCCGTCTCCGAGGTGCCGAGCATCGCCGGTCGCTTCGTGTGTCCGCCGCAGAACCTCGTGTGCGGCGACATGGAGGGAACGATCGCGCACACGATCCTCGGGCGCTCCGTGGCGCGCGGTGCGGGCGAGGGCAAGCTCCCCCTGCCCGCGTGGAAGCGCGCGAATCACTGGCAGGGGCTTGCATCACACGAGTCCACGCCGCTCTCGCTCGATCCCGAGTCGGGCTTGCTCGCGACGGCGAACGAAGACTCGCGACCTCCGGATTTCCCCCACTCCTACCCGCAGGACTCCGCGGCGCCCCAGCGGGGCCAACGCATCCGCGAGCGCCTCGCTGAGAGTTCGAACTGGAATGTGAACTCACTCGCCACGCTGCAGGTCGACACGACGTCGCTCTACGCGCGGGACCTCGTCGCGAAGCTCCCTGAGCCAGCAGAAGGATCCGAAGCCCACCGTGCTTGGCGCGCGCTTCGCAATTGGGACGGCAACATGACGCTGCGGGGCACGTCCGCACTCTATGCGCTGCTCGAGCGCGAGCTCGGCACACGCATCTTCGGCGATGAGCTCGCCGCTACCAGCGGACTGCTCTACTCCGACCGCTATCGGCTCCTGTTGGAGGTCCTCGACGGCCGACTCGATGAGCGCTGGTGCGATGACGTACGCACCGACGCACGCGAGACTCGCAGCGACATCATCACTGCCGCACTCGACGCGAGCTGGCGCGAGGGCTCGACACGCTTCGGCGACGACATCGCGCGCTGGGACTACGGCTCGCTGCACGTGTGGACGCCGGAGCACAAGCTCGGCGCGCTACCCGTCGTCGGCAGCTTCTTCAACCGAGCGGCCAACCCCGTGCCGGGCAACGACACCTGTCCCTGCGTCTTCACCGGCAGTTGGAGCGGCGAACGGATCGACGTCAACCACGGCGCATCCCTGCGCTTCGTGGCCGACTGCGCGGATCCGGATCGCTCGCTCGCCGTGCTGCCTGGCGGTCAATCGGGACACCCCTTCGACGAGCATTACGGCGATCAAATCGAGCTGTACCTGCGCGGCGAGGCGCGCCCACAGCACTGGACCGAAGCAGCGATCCGCGCGCACACGATCTCCACCTTGGAGCTGGTCCCTCGGCCATGAAACTCCCGGCGTGGATTGCGGCTCCGCTCGAGCTTGCAGCGCTCTTCGTGTTGCGAGAGCGCGGAGCGGTCGTCGACGGACGGCGCGATGGAACGTGGACGCGACGCTTCCCTAGTGGCGCGCTGTTCACCGAGTGCGAGTGGCGCGCGGGTCTGCGACACGGTCGCGAGCGCCGGTGGTACCTCGACGGCACGCCGCACTGGCACGGCGCGTGGCGCGAGAATCGCAAGTCGGGCGAGTGGATTCACATGACGCGCGAAGAACGCGTCGATCCCGAGCTCACCGGCGTGTACGAAAATGGCGAGAAGATCGCGCCGGTTCGCGGCTTCAACGACTGGAAGCACTGACGCGGCGCTTGACGGCGCACGCGATCGCGTGCCACAAGAAGACATGCAGTTCACCGACGCGGACATCCGGCGCGACCTCGACTTCGCCATCCAAGCGGCTTCCCAAGCTGGTCAGCGCGTGCTCGCGCTCCGCAAGAGCGGGCGCTGGAGCGGCGACACCCTCGCCGACATCGGCGATCAAGCCGCCGATGGCTTGCTGCAGGGCCTGATCCGCGGCCGCTATCCGAACGATGGGATCCTGAGCGAGGAGACCGCGGACTCGCCGGAGCGACTCTCGAAGGAGCGCTGCTGGATCGTCGATCCGCTCGACGGCACGCGCGAGTTCAGCGAGCTGCGCGAAGACTGGGCCGTGCACGTCGCGCTCACCATCGGCGGTTCCTGCGCGCTCGCCGCCGTCGCGCTGCCTTCGCTCGACTCCGTGCTCTGGGGTGTCGCGCTCCCCGGCCGCGAACAAGCGGGTGTCGTCGGCAAGGTTCAGCTCGCCCCGGGCAAGGTCGAAGGCCCCAGTGCGCCGCGCATCGTCGTCTCGCGCAGCCACACTCCGCCTTGGGTCGAGAGCTTCGGCCGCTCGATCGGCGCCGCCCCGCTCATCCCGTGCGGCAGCGCCGGTTTCAAAGTCGCCAAGCTCCTGATCGGCGACGCGGACGTGTACGTCCACAAGAAGGGCCTGAAGGAGTGGGACACCTGCGCGCCGGAGACGGTGGCGCGCGCGCTCGGCTGGTGGGTAGGAAAGCTGCGCGGCGAGGAACATCGCTACAACCAGCCGAGCCCGTTCAATCACGAGCTCGTCGTGTGCCGCCCGTCGATGCGCGAGCGCGTGCTCGCCTCGATCCGCACCTGCGGCGCGCTCGACGCCTGAGCGGAGCTCGTTACTTCGCCGCCGCGGCCGCACCGCGACGCTCGGCGTCGTGGTCGGCTTCGAGCGCCGCTTTCAGCGCGGCGCGCAGCGAACGCGCCACCTTCGCCTCAACGCGCAGCGCGAGCGCCTCGACGAGCTCGTGACTGAGCGCGAGCGTCAACTCCGGACCGCGGCGGAACGCTTTCCAGACTTCGGCGCGATCGGTGCACGTGCGCAGGCTCGCCGCGAGGCTCTGGAGGTTGTGGAGCTTGTCCGCGGACTTCACCGTCGCGGCTTGAGGCGACATGTGCGGCACCTTGGCGATGCCCGCACGCTTGCGCTCCTCCCACGTCTTCGACTTGTCTTCGGTGAGCTCGCCGACGACGTGCGCGATGTGGTGCCCAAACTCGCGCTCGACGCGAGCGAGGTCCCAGCCGTCGCAGTCCTCGACCACGTCGTGCAGGAGCCCCGCGACGATCACGTCGTCGTCTTGGCCCCAGCGCGCGAGGATCAGCGCGACGTGCAGCGGATGGACGATGTACGGCTCGCTCGACGCCTTGCGGAGCTGCCCGTCGTGCGCCGCGAGCGCGATGCCCAGCGCCTTCTCCACCACAGGGGAATACATGACTAGATCTGAACTCCGAGCGGCTTGAGCGCGGCCGCGCCGATCACGATCGACGCCAGCGCAACCGTGAGCAGGATTCCGCCCTCACCGTCGGGCAGCCAGCCCTGATCGCGGTAGGGATAGGCGATCGCGACGACGCGGAACGGCGAGTCGGACGCGAAGGTCGGCTCTGCGGGCCACAGGAGCGGCAAACGGTTCGTGTCGGCGATCGCGAAGGCATCGCGGTCGCTCACGCGGCGCGGCTGCATCGCCGCCGGCACTTCGCTGCCCGCATACACGAGCTTGGTCTCACGCACGCCGCCGACTTCGAGCACGACCTCGTGGGCGCCGGGAGCGACGGCGACGAACTCTTGGAACGCGCGCGCTTCGCCAGGCACGCGCACGAGCGGCGACACGGCTTGCAGGCCGTCGGGCAGCGTCACGCGCAGCTCGCGCACGTCGGCGCCCGACGCGAGCTCGATCTCGAGCAGCGTGCCACGCCCTGACATCACGACAGCGCCGCGCTCGTGCAGCGGAAGCGGATCGTACGCGTAGCGCACGACGAGCTGCGCCGTCAGCACCATGAAGGGCACCGCGAGCGGGAGGATGGGCCCGAAGTTGAGGCCGAGGTAGACGACGTTCCGCGCGAGCACCTTGAGCACCGCCGTCGCGACCACGACGAGATCGTCCTGATAGAGACGGATCTCGATCATGTGCGCCTTGATCTTGTCCTTGGCGCTCTTGATCCCCTTCTGCCACGAGATCTTCTTGAAGACGAGCAGCGCGAGCACGCCGAAGACCCCGCTCCAGAAGATCAGGGTCGTGGCGCTGCCCGCCCAGCCGGTCAGGCCGAGCAGGACGTCGAAGATCGACGTCGCGGCTTGGTTCAAGGCGTTCACGTGGGACGGTGCGCGCAGGGGCTCTCAGGAGATGTAGCCGAGGCCCTTGAGCTTCTCGGTGATCGCGGCGTCGGAGTCGGCGCCTTCGAACTGCGCG
>JBIKYW010000154.1:0-7127 GCA_044355055.1 Planctomycetota bacterium
GGCCAAGCACTGCGAGCGCGTGCGAGTGATGGCGCTCGAGGTGGGGGACATCTCGGGGCTTCCGGCCCATGTCGACGTCCGCGAGATCGGCCGCAAAGGCTGGCTCGGCCGCTACCTCCGCAATCGGCGCTTTCTGAAGGAAGCTCTCGTCGAGGACGGGTTCGATGCGGTGCTGGCGCACATGGTGCCGCGCTACTCGCTGCTCGCGCACGGCATCGCGAGCAAGAGCGGTGCCGCGGAGTTCCTGTGGTACACGCACGGCGCAGTCGACGCTCGGCTCGAACGCGCCGTACGCGTTGTCGACGGCGTGTTCACCGCGAGCGAAGAGTCGCTGCGGATCGACACGCCGAAGAAGATCGTCACGGGCCACGGCGTCGACATCGACCACTTCGCCGCACGCGGCGCGGATCCGGTGCGCCCCATCCGCATCCTCGAGGTCGGACGACTCACGCCCGCCAAGGACCCCCTGACGGTGATCGCGGCTGTCGGCATCCTCGTTTCGCGCGGCTTCGACGTTCACCTCGATCTCGTGGGTGCGGGGCTCGTCTCCAGCGATGACTCCTATGGGCGTCGCGTCGCCGAGCAGATCGAGGTCGGCGCTCTCCGAGAACGCGTGAAGCTTCACGGAGCGGTTCCCTACCGTGACATCGTGCCGCTGTACCGGGATGCCACGCTGCTCGTGAGCGCGAGCCGCACCGGCAGCGTCGACAAGGTCGTGCTGGAGGCGATGGCATGCTCGCGGCCTGTCGTCACCTGCAACGACGCCTTCCCGCGGCTCTTCCGCGAGCTCGGCGCCGACGGCGGAAAGCTCCTCTTCGAGCCGGGGAGCGCCGCTTCGCTCGCAGAGCGCATCGAGGGACTCCTTCGCCTGCGACAGCCGGAGCGGGCAGCGCTCGGCGAGCGACTGCGGGCGCTGGTCGCGCGCGACCACGAGGTGGACGCGCTCATGGGACGACTCGTCGAGCACATGCGATCGCGCGGAAAGGCACGGCGATGACAGGGCCGATCCCCGAGACGCTGATCGAGCCGCTGCGACGCGCGCTCTCGTGGCTCATGTCGCTGCGCGATGCCGAGGGGCGCATTCTTTGTCCCGAGCATCGCATCGAGCACACCGGCAAGAGCGCGGGCGCTGCGGTGCTCGCGGCACGGCTGTCCATGCTCGACCGTCCGGAGCTGCGCGCGGCGCACCGCGAGGTGGCCATCCAGCAGGGACGGCGCCTCGTCGCCAATCTCCACCGCGAAGGAACGAGCGAGTGCCATACGTTCTGGCCGGGGCGACACGACAAGTTCAACAGCTCCAATGCGGTGATCGACGGCGGCGCGTGCAGCGACGCGCTCGCGGAGCTGATTCAGACCCTCGGCGAGCACCTGACGGAGAGCGACCGCGCAGCGTTCGAGCACGCGTCGGTGCTCCACGCGCGGACCTATCTGCGCTACGCCGTGCTCGACAAGGGCATTCCAGCTCAGCGTGCGTGGGGTTTGACCGGCCTTGCCGCTGCTTGGCGCCTCAAGCGCGAGCCGGAGTTGGAGCGGGCCGCGCTCGAAGCCGTGGGCGCGCTCGAAGCCGTGCAGAACTCCGACGGCAGCTTTCCGTATCACCCGCTGCACTGGGGAGCCGAGCACGCGGGTGCGAGCGACGTGTCGAGCTTCTACCACTCGCGCATCCCCGCGTTCATCATCTTCGCGCTCGAGCATCTGGGGCGAGAGCCGCAGCGCGAGCCCTTCGCACGCTCGCTTCGTGCGGCGCTGGAGTTCGCCGAGGCCCTTCACGGGCCGGATGGGATCAAGGTCGGCCTCGTCGAGGCCAAGCCGTGGTACTGGGGCGCGGAGTACGAGGTCGCGTCACACGTCTTCGACGTGTATGCGCTTCTGAAGGCGTGGAAGCTCTTCGGGGATCCACGTTTCGCGCGCACGGCCTTGCGAGCATTTCGTTCGTGGAGCGCACACATGCTCGCGAGCGGCGAGCCGCGCTCTCACCTCCCCGCCGAAGGTCGAACGAAGAGCTACCAGTGCCCGGTGTTCTGGGCCGCACACGCGGAGTGGATTGCGCGCGTGTTGCCGGAGCTCGCGGAAGCGGAGCGCACGCTCTCGGAGCCTCTCGGCTCGAGAAACGCCGGTATTTCGCTCTCAGTTCGCTGGTTTCCCGATGCACAGCTCGCACGTCTCGAAGACAACGCGGTAGTCGCTTGGGTGCGCGGGGGACATCCGCCCTCGAACCTCCACCATGGTAGCCCGCACGGAAGCGGGCTCCTGCGCGTGGTCAGAAAGTCCGACGGGACGAGCCTCCTCGCGCGCGATCGACGCAGCGCGGACCAGGAGGGCGAGTGGAGCGCGCGCTGTGGCGGATGGGAACCTGCGCGGGGCTGGGCAAGCGGCGGTCGAGAGCTGCGCTTCTCGCTGTGGCTCACGCGCAACCATTGGCGTGGCTCACGCTTCGCGAGCGCGTTGCTCGCGCCCTTCGAGGTGCTGCGGCGTGGTGTCCTTGCGTTCGCGTCGAGCGAGGCGTCCAGTGCCTTCCATCGGGAACCTCGCGTGCACGTCGACGGATGTGGAGTCACCTTGGAGACGGGACTCGCTTGGCGCGACGGTCGCGCCGTGCCGGGTCTGGGCCTGCGACGCCGCTTCGAGTTGAGCGGTGCGGGGCTCGAAGTCGAGGAGGAGCTTTCCTCGGACGAGCCTCCGCGCGGGCTGGGCTTCCGCTGGCCGAGCGCTGCGAGCGAGCGTCGTGAGGACGGACCGCTGCGGCGCGCTTACCGGCTGTCCTGAACCGACTGGAACGCTACCCTCTCCCCATGCACGCCCAACCGCAGTCCGGAGGCCTCGCGACGACCCTGAGGGCCGCGCTCAACGCGGGGCTCGGCGCGGGGCTAGGGATCGGGCTCGTCGATGGCGCGGGCGCGGGGCTGCGCACCGGAACCAGCGGCGTTGTGAACTGGCTCGGATGTCTCGCGGCAAGCGTGCTCGTGTACGGAGCGGTCTTGTCGGTGGTGGCTCTGCTCCTCGGAACGGCGCTGCATCCGCTGCTGCGCGCCAAGCCGCTCGGCGAGCGCGTTGCCACCTTGCTCTGGGTGACGGTCGGCTTGGGCCTGACCCTCGGACTCGTGTGGTGGACGCGGCCTTGGATCTTCCCAGGACTCTCGATCACGGACCCCAAGCGGCTCGTCGTCTCGCTCGCCTTCCTCCCCGTCGGACTCTGGCTCGCGTGGGGCCTCGTCCGAGTGGGCGGGCGAGCACCGCTTCGAGCCAAGTGGGCCGCGGCCGCGCTCGTGCCGCTCTGCTGGCTCGGCGGCGGGGCGTTCCTCGTCGGCGCCAACGAAGACTCGCGACGCCTCGGCGAGGTCAACGAACGCACGGCGCAGATGCCGAACGTGTTGCTCTTCGTGTGCGACGCCATGCGTGCCGACGTGCTCGGCTGCTACGGCAACGAGCGCGTTCAAACGCCGCGCATCGATGCCCTTGCGAAGGAGGGCGTGCTCTTCGAGCGTGCGCTGGTGCAGGCACCTTTCACGGGCTCGAGCTTCGGCTCTTGGTTCACCGGGAAGTACCCGCGGCGCCACGGCTTCGTGCGCATGGCGCCCGACACGCGCATGGCGCCGAACATCACGCTGGCGTCGCACTTGAAGGACGCGCCCTTGGTCGGAGCCGGGCGCATGGAGCGTGACGACTACCACTGCGTCACGTTCATGACCGGCGCGCTCTCGCAGTCGGCGGGGCTCGCACGCGGCTTCGACTCGTACTTCGAGTCGTTCATGGGGCATCACCTCGTCGACGTCGAGAACCCGTGGAGTCTCTTCAGCTCGGAGCTGTTGCTGTTCGTCGCGCGCACGAAGCTCGCGCAAAAGTTCGACGCCACGCCGGTCGCCAGCGAGGCCTCGCGCTGGCTGCGCGCCAACGGGCACAAGCGCTTCTTCGCGATGGTGCATCTGTTCGCCACGCACACGCCCTACGATCCTCCGGACGACGTGCGGGCGCTGTACTGCGACCCCGCATACGAAGGTCCGCTCTCCGTCTTCCGCTCGGACCATGCCTTCGCAATCCACGAGGGCAGGGCCAAGCCCACGGAGGCCGATGCGCGCCAGATTCGCGACCTCTATCACGGAGGCGTGACGTACACGGATCGACAGATCGCGCAGGTGCTGGCCGAGCTGGAGCGGCAGGGCACGCTCGACGACACACTCGTCGTCGTGACGGCGGACCACGGGGAGGAGCTCGGCGAGCACGGCGTGTGGGAGCACAACCACATGTTCCAGTCGAACCTGCGCGTGCCGCTCGTGCTGCACTGGCCGCGCAAGCTTCCTCTCGGAAAGCGAGTTGATGCGCTCGTCGAGTCGACGGACTTCCTGCCGACCATCTGCGAGCTCCTCGGCATCGAGCCGCCCAAGGAGTCCAAGCTCGACGAACGGGGTCGCGACTACGGCTCCGTCGACGGCCGCAGCGTCTTGCCGCTCCTCGACGGGCGAGCGCCGTCGATTCGGGACTTTTCGTTTGCAGAAAACGGTCTGGAGATGAGCGTGCAGGACCTGCGCTGGAAGCTCGTCGTGCCCGCGATCGACGAACAGAATCGCCCGCTCGCGCTCGCGGGCGAGACGATCGATTCGCTCGCCGTGCGCGGCGTGGCGCGCGCGCGGCTGTTCGACCTCCAGAGCGACCCGGGCGAGACCCGCGACGTCCTCGCAATGGAGCGGGCGCAGGCCGAGCGCCTGCTCGCGGCACTGTCGGCTTGGGACGCGTCGATGCCGATCCCGCGCATCGAGATCGTGCTCTCCCCGCGCGACGTGATCGAAAATGCGCGCCGCATGGCGGAGATCGGCTATGGCGACGGGATCGGACAGGAGCTTCCCTCATCGGGCGGAGCAAAGTGAGCGCCCAACGCAAGCTCGTGCTCGTGGCCAACACGAGGCTGCCCTCCGAGCGCGCGCAAGGGCTCCAAGTGCTCCAGAGCGCTTGCGCGATCGTGCGCGCGGGCGTCGAAGTCGAGGTGCTCCACGCACTCCGGCGCAATCAGCTCTCACTGCCCGTCGGTACGGACCTGTTCGCCTACAGCGGAGTCCGCGCTGGCCCACGTCCGAGGATCACGCCCGTCCCGTGCATCGACAGGGTCGACTCCGTCCCGCGCAGCCTGCAGTTTTGGCCCGCTCGTCTGCAGGAGTGGAGCTTCTCGCGCCGCGCAGCTCAGCACATCTTCACCTCCGCACGCGAGGCTTGGGTTCTCTCGCGCGAGATCGAGTGCGCCCACGCACTCGCACGCGCTCGACATCCGGCACTGTTCCTCGAAGTGCACTCCGTTCCCGGGGGAAGCCTGCGCAGGAAGTGGCTGTCGTCTGCGATGCGGCACGCGCGCGGTGTCCTCGCCATCTCCGGCGGAGTCCGCGACGACCTCCTCGCACTCGGCGTCGATCTTCGCAAGATCCTCGTCGCGCACGACGGATTCGAGCCCTCGCTCTTCGAGCCGCGAATCCCGCGAGAGTCGGCGCGTGCCGAGCTCGGTATCGTTCGAGACGCGCGCGTCGTCGTCTACACCGGCGGACTGCTCGCGTGGAAGGGTGTCGATGTTCTCGTCGAGGCCGCGCGCGCCATGCCTGACACAATGTTCGTCATCGCCGGCGGAATGGCGGCGGATGTGGCACGACTGCGCGAGCACGCCAAGGGACTCGCCAACGTTCGGATCGAGGGCTTTCAGCCCGCTCATCGGGTGCCGCTCTACCTCGCGGCCGCCGACATCGCAGTGGCGCCCAATCGCTCGGCTCCGGACATCAGCTCGCGCTACACGTCACCGCTCAAGGTGTTTGAAGCCATGGCGGCAGGCGTCACCCTGATCGCAAGCGATCTTCCGTCGATGCGCGAGCTGCTGACACACGGGAAAGACGCCTGGCTGGTACCCAGTGACCGTCCGGACGAGCTCGCGGCGGGCCTGAAAAAACTTCTCGGGGATGAAGCGCTGCGCGTCCGCCTCGCTCAGGCTCTCTCCGCCCGCGCTCCGGCGCACACCTGGGACGCGCGGGCGGCTCGCATCCTCGGCTGGATGGGGGAACGGACGGCCTAGAGCCGATCTTTCCGCCACTCCTTGCGAGTCGTCCGACCCATGCGCGTCTTGTTTCTCACGGACTCCCTCTCCGACCTCGATGGGGTCGGGCGCTACACCGTGCGTCTCCTGCGGGCGCTCGAAGAGCAGCGTCCCGGCCTCGAGGTGCGAGTCCTGCTCGCACGAAAGCACCGACCGACGTCCGCGGAGGTCCCGGCGCACTGGGATGTCGAGGTGGCGCTGCCGCCCGACTACTTCTTCTACATGTCGCCGCTGAAGTTCTGGGTGAACCTGCAGCTCGCTCAGCGTCGTATCGCGAAGGCGGCGCAGAGCTGCGACTTGGTCCACGCGATCAAGGACTACCCGCACAACCTCGCGGGCCTGCTGGGCGCCGAGCGCGCGGGTCTTCCTTGCGTCGCGACCGGTCACGGTACCTACACGGTGCAACCCTTGGTGGACCCGCGGCACGCCCAACGAGCGCGAGACGCGTACGCTCGGTTCGACGGAATGATCGCAGTGAGCCGCTTCACGGCCGAGCGCGTGCGCGAGCTGTTGCCAGCACAGCACCCACTCGCGTCTCGCTTGCATGTGATCCCGAATGCCGTCGACGCCGCAAAGTACGCGCGACCCGTCGTTCTCGAAGCGCGTCCATGGCAGTTGCAGCGTTTCACCCTTTCGATCGGCGAGCTCAAGGAGCGCAAGGGACATCACCTCGCGCTCGAAGCGTGGTGCCGCGCGGCTCGCGCGCACCCGGATCTCCATCACTACGTCGTCGGAAAGGGCGCGGGAGACAATTACGAGCGCTCCCTGCGTTCGATCGTGGAACGCGCGGGCATGGCGGAACGTGTGCACTTCCTCGGAAACGTTCGCGAGGACGAGAAGGTCGATCTGCTGCAGCGAGCGCAGCTTTTCTTGCACGTGCCCGTCACCGCGCGCGACGGCGGGTTCGAAGGCTTCGGCATCGTGTATCTCGAAGCCTCGGCAGCGGGTCTGCCTTGCATCGGAACCCTCGGCTGCGGCGCGGAGGATGCGATCGTGCACGAGCGTACGGGGCTGCTCGTCGAGCAGAGCGCAGACGCCGTCGAGCGCGCGCTCGTCCGTGTGC
>JBIKYW010000155.1:0-7126 GCA_044355055.1 Planctomycetota bacterium
TGCTGCGCGCGCACCTTGCCCATGTCGTTCAGGACCTGCGCGCGGGTGCGTTCGCGACTCACGATGCGTGAGCGCGCGAGATCTTCCGCGGCCAGAGTGAGACCCCGCTCGACGTACAAGCTCTCCAGCGCACCGAGCTCCGGCTCCGGCAGCGGCGAGATCCAGCGTCCCCCAAAGGGCGCGGCGCGCTCTCTGCGCTCCGCAGGCCGAGCACCGAGCCGCGCGACATCGGCGAGCAACGTGTCGACAGAGATGGGGCCCTTGTAGATCACGGCAATGCGTCGCTCGGCATCGACGAGAAAGCTCGTGGGCACCGGCGTGCGCCGACGTCGGTCGAGTGCGCTCGACTGGAGTGCGTCGAGCGCTTCGAGCGCCTCGACGCTCGCGAAGCCCGCGTGGAAGTCCCACTGCAGACGCGCGAGCAGCTCCAGCGCCGCAGGACGCGTCGACGTCTCGTCCACCGAGAGCGCCAGCACGGAAACCCCGGCCTCGGTGAGCTCCTTCTGCCGCGCCGAGAGTTCCCCGAGCTCGCGTCCGCAGGGCGCGCACCAGCTCGCCCAAAGCGAGATCAGGAGCGGCGGCTCGATGCCTGTCTTCGCATCCGCAACCTCGCCGTCCGGAGTGAGGATCGGCAAGGGAGGCAGGGGCAGCGGAGCCGCGAGCGGGATGCGCGCGGTCTCGGTGCTCCCTGTGCTCTGCGCACGTGCCGCAACCAGCGACACCGGACTTGCGACGGGAAGCTGCGCGGCCGCGCGCCCCGAGCCTTCGACGAGTACGAATCGCCCGCGCTCGCCGACGCCGAGAAACTCCTCGGAGCCACGCGGAGAGGGCTTCGGCCAGCGCACGCGCACGCGGACTGCGCGCGCACTGCCGAGGCCGAAGTGGACCCACTTGCTCGATTGAGCGAGATAGCCCTCGCCTGCGCGCAGGCTCTGCACCAGCTTGCGACCGTCGGAGAGCTCGACCTCGACACGTGCACCGACCGCGTCGCGGTTGCACTCGGAGCCGCGCAGCGCGAAGTCGAGCGTGTTCACGGGCTCTTTCCCGCGCTGCAAGAAGAGCCGCAGACGTGGAGAGTTGCGCCCGGAGACGACGAGATCCGTACGGCCGTCGAGATCCCAATCGACGCGCGCTGCGGCGCGCCCGTCGTCGGGGAGATCGAGCCCGCTCGGCCCCGAGGCCGTCACGAAGCGCCCATCGCGCGTATTCAGGAACGCGCAGTGCTCTTCGCGACCGCTCCACGAGCCACCCTCGCGCAGCATGCGATGGATCGCGACCCAGCCGAGCTCGTAGCTCGCGCGAGCCGCTTGGGATGCCGGAGTCGGGGAGAGCGACACGACCTGTCGCCAAAAGAAGCTTCACAAGTCGGCGGGGTCGGAGCCCGTCACGAAGCCGTTGGGCACGAAGAGATCGGGCCAGCCGTCCTCGTCGAGCTCCGTGAAGATCGAACCCCACGCCCAGCGTCCCATCGTGACGCCCGCGTGCGCACTCACGTCCTCGAAGGTTCCGTCGCCGCGATTTCGAAAGAGCGAGTTTCCGCGGGCGTGGCGCTGGAATCCCGCGCGAGTGACCTCGTCGACGCCGTCGAGGAAGCGTCGCTGGTACGCCACGCGCTCGCCGGCCGAGGAGAACATGTTGCTGACGTACAAGTCGAAGTCGCCGTCGAGATCGTAGTCGGCCCAGCTCACGCCCATGCCGGCCGCAAGGTCTTCGACGCCCGCCTCCGCGGCGACGTCGCGGAAGTGACCGTTCTCGTTGCGGTAGAGGTTGTTGCGGCCAAAGTCGTTGGCGACGTAGCAGTCGAGGTCGCCATCGTCGTCGTAGTCTTCCCAGCTCGACGCGAAGCTGAAGCGACGGTTGTTCTCGTCGAGCCCGCTCTCGCGCGTGGCGTCGACGAACGACCACGGCTCGCCCGCGCGCGCGCCGTCGTTGCGAAGCAACGTGTTGGGTCGACCGTTGTTTGCGTCGTGGTAGGGGAGCGGCGTGACGTTGGCGCTGTCGGGCAGCACGTACCCGCAGCAATAGAGGTCGAGGTCGCCGTCGGAGTCGAAATCCGCGGCGGAGAGCGAGGTCGTGCTCGGCGCGCTTGCTCGCGCGCGCTCCGTGAACTTGCCCGTGCCGTCGTTCTCGAGCAAAAGCACGTGCGGGTCGAGCTCGACAGCGAGGTCTTGGTCGCCGTCGTTGTCGAAGTCGGCGAACAGGGCGCTGCGCGACGGATCGAGGAAGTCGACGCCCGCGCTCGCAGCCACCTCGCGCGCGCGGCCGTCCGCCTGGCGCAGGAACAAGCGATTGGGCAGTCCGCCCGGCTGCGCGACGTACAGATCGTCGAGTCCGTCGCCATTGGCGTCGCCGACGGCCAAGCCCTCGTGGCCGATCAAGGACATCCCCAGCGTGCGATCGACGCGCGCGGCCCAGTGTTCCAAGTCCGGCCGCAGCTGATCGGCGAAGGCGCGCTCCGCACCGAAGACAGCATCGGTCGCTTCAACGAAGAGCGGGGTGCTCTCGCCCTCGCGCAAAAGCTCTTCGTGCCGCTCGACCTCGATACCCCGCAGCCTCGGACGTGCGTCCTCGGGCGTCGCGGGCACCCGCGTCCAGCGCAGGCTCCACGTCGAGTGCAGCTCGATCGCGCCGCTCGGCTCGAAGCCCTTGGCGTGCAGATACGCGCGAGCGCGAACGCTGTCGGGTTCGAGCTCGACCGCGAGGATCTTGAACTTCGCCGCGGAGCGCTCGCCACCGAAGGCTGCCCCGAGCTTGAGGAATGCCGCGAGCGCGCCTTCCATGCCCCGATAGCGAACGTCGCGCGACGGTGCGTCGTTGCGCGCCGCCGCGAGGCCGGTGTCCCGACCTCCGATCCGTTCGGCCTCGGGGCGCAGCTCGGCGCACGCGAAGTCGGGCGTGAGAAGCGTCTCGAGCGCAGCGAGATCGAGCGCCTGCGGATGCGCGAGCAGCGTTCCGAGCGCGGCAAGCTGGGCC
Organism: Planctomycetota bacterium; assembly: GCA_044355055.1. Taxonomy (GTDB): domain Bacteria; phylum Planctomycetota; class UBA1135; order UBA1135; genus F1-120-MAGs118. The sequence continues at coordinate 2,974 of JBIKYW010000155.1, forward strand.
CCAGCGCGCTCGTTGAAGAGCTCCGTCTCCCAGCCATCGACGCGACTGTCGCGTCGCTCGTATTTGTCGGCGAACTCCGGAGCGCGCAGCTCGCCCCGCGGAGCCGGCAGCTTCCCGAGCTCCGCCGCATCGTCGACCACGCGCGGGGACTTCGCTGCCGCGCCCTGCGCCGCCGCAGCATCGGACATCGGTCCACCGTCACCCCCGGCAGGCGCGCTCGCCACGCTCCGCGTGGACGCGGGCTCCTGAGCCTCGCCCCAACAACCGAGCAGGGTGAGCGACGCCACCCCAACTCCCACCGCCAACGCACGCAGCTTCAAGCGCGCGGAGTGTAGGCTCCCGGGCACCGAAAAGGGCACGCCCGGAGGGACTCGAACCCCCGACCAGCGGATTAGAAATCCGCTGCTCTATCCAGCTGAGCTACGGGCGCGCAGGGTCGGGGGGATGGGACTCGAACCCACGACTCGGAGCACCCAAAGCTCCGCCTCTACCAACTGAGGTACCCCCCGGTCCGGCGGGCAATCTAGCGCGGCGCGGCCATTGGGGCGAGGGGCCCGCGCGGGGCCGGGCACTTGGGTGTAGCCGCGCGGTCCGCCGTTCCCTACCCTCTCGCGCTCCAAACTCGGCCGCGTGCGGCACGAGAGTCGTCCCTCGAGGGGAAGCGCTCCATGAAAGTTCTGGTCGTAGGTAGCGGCGGGCGCGAGCACGCCTTGTGCTGGAAGATCGCCCAGTCTCCCCTCGTGAGCGAGGTCATCTGCGCTCCGGGCAACGCGGGCACCGCGCGCGTAGCGCGCAACGTGGGCATCGCGGCCAACGACATCGACAAGCTCGTGCACCTCGCGACTCACGAGAAGATGGGCCTTGCGGTGATCGGACCTGAAGAGCCTCTGTGCCTCGGTCTCGGCGATCGTCTTCGCGCCGCCGGAATCCCTGTGTTCGGGCCGAGCGCGTCGGGCGCGCGCCTCGAAGGCTCGAAGCTCTTCGCCAAGGAATTTCTCACGCGCCATCGCATCCCGACGGCTGCATACCGTCGCTTCGATCGCTCCGGTCAGGCGAAGGCCTACCTCGAAGGCTGTCGCACGTGGCCGCAGGTGATCAAGGCGGACGGCCTCGCCGCGGGTAAGGGCGTGTTCGTCGTCCACAGCGCCAAGGAAGGCTGCAGCGCCATCGACGCGGTCATGGAAGAGCGCCGCCTCGGCGACGCGGGCAACCAGATCGCGATCGAGGAGTTCTTGCCCGGCGAAGAGGTGAGCGTGCTCGCGATCGTCGACGGCGAGTCGCTGTGCGTGCTCGAGCCGGTGATGGACCACAAGCAGGTGGGGGACGGAGATGTCGGCCCGAACACGGGCGGCATGGGCGTGTACTCGCCGGTGTCGCTCTTCTCGCGCCGCCTGCAATGGCAGGTGGAGCAGAACATCTTGATCCCGACGCTGCACGGGCTGCGGCGCGACGAGATCGACTACCGCGGCGTGCTGTTCGTGGGACTCATGCTCACGGACGCGGGCCCGCGCGTGCTCGAGTACAACTGCCGCTTCGGCGATCCGGAGACGCAGGCGGTGATGCGCCGCTGGAAGGGCGATCTCGTGCCGTACCTCGTCGCGGCTGCGAACGGCAAGCTCTCCGAGCTCGAGGCGCCGCAGTGGGACGAGCGCACCTGCGTCGGCGTCGTCGGAGCCGCCGAAGGCTATCCGGCGAGCTACCGCAAGGGCGACGTGATCAATGGGCTCGAAGAAGCGGAGCAGATCGAGGACGTCGTGGTGTTCCACGCGGGCACGAAGACCGGGCCCGGGAACAGCGTGCTGAGCGATGGCGGTCGCGTGCTGTGCGTCACCGCGCTCGGAGACAACGTGGAGTCCGCGCGAAAGTCCGCGTACGCGGCCTTCGATGCGATCCGCTGGGACGGAAAGTTCTGTCGCCGCGACATCGGCGTGCGCCGCCAGCGCGCGGCGGAAGTGGGGAGCTGAAGCGCGGGCAGGGAAGCCCGCTATGCTCTCGAACGCACCTTGCCGATGAAGCACGACGCCATTCGCAAGTCGTTCGAGCGCTTCCTGCGCACGCGCGATCTGAAGCTGACTCCGCAGCGCTCCCGCATCTTCGAGCGCGCGTTCTCGACCCACGAGCACTTCAGCGCGGAGACGCTCTACGACTGGATGCGCGCCGAGGAGGGGCCGAAGGTGTCCCGCGCCACGGTCTATCGCACGCTCGGACTCCTGCTCGAAGGCGGATTCATCCAGTCGCTCGACATCGGGCGCGGCGAGCTCGTGTACGAGCACGTGACCGGACACGAGCACCACGATCACATGGTCTGCCTCGCGTGCGGCAAGATCGAAGAGTTCCACGACGAGCGCATCGAGGCACTCCAAGCTGAGGCGTGCGCGCGCAAGGGCTTCATGGTCGTGAGCCACTCGCACCGTCTGATCGGGTACTGCCGCGGCTGCGCGCGCAAGGCGCGCATGGAAGACGCGGCCGAGCAGCGCACCAAGAGCGACGCGGCCGCGGAGTAGAACTCCACGGCCGCGTTGGGGGTTCCTCCGCGCGAGGACGCGCGGACGGTGCACGCAGGCTCAGTTTTGCGTCATGCGGCGCACGAGGCGCTCGGTGATGATCTTGGCCATCTCACCGTCGTTCATCGTGGCGAGGTACTTCTTGGCCGACACGGTCATCTGGCAGCGGTCGAGGTCGAGGGTCTCGATCGAGACGGTGACGACCGACTCGTCGATGTTCGCCTTGGCGATGCGCGACGTGTCGTCCCACTCGATCAGCTCCTTGCTGTTCTCGGCGAGGAACTTCTTGGCGGTGTTCCACGCCTCGCGCGAGTCGCAGTTGAGCTGGGTGACGTAGACGTTGCTGTCGACGACGCTATTGGCCGCGACGGCACCGCCGGCGGCCGCGCCCACGGCGAGGCAGCTGGTGAAGAGCGGGAGGGCGAGGAGAGTGCAGAGCGTGAGGTTGCGCATGGCGTGAAGATCCGAGGTGCGGTTCGTTGTAGAGAAAAATGGAGTGAGATTTCGGTGGAAGACGCAGTGCGCGGCTACTTCGCCGCGCTCCCGGCGGCTTCCACCAGTCGGCGATAAAACTCGAGCCCTTCGCCCGCCTCGCGCGGTCCCATGCGGGTCCAGCGCGGGTGGTTCCAAGGACTGAGGTTGCGTTCAGGGTGCGGCATCAGGCCGAGCACGCGACCGGTCGAGTCGCACAGACCCGCGATGGCGTCGGTCGAGCCGTTGGGGAGCTCGGGATAGCGCGCTTCGCCGCCGCTCGCGGTGACGTAGCGCAGGGCCACCTGTCCGTTGCTCTTGAGGCGCGCGAGCGTCGCCGCGTCCTTGAAGACGAGGCGGCCTTCCCCGTGCGCGACGGGCACAGGCCACATAAGGCCCGGCTCCAACCACGCGCACTTCGACGGCTCATTGCGCAGCGTGACCCAGCGGCACTCGTAGTGTCCCGACTCGTTGGCGGAGAGCGCGATCGAGCGCTTCTCGCCGCCCATGGGGCGGCCGTCGGCATCCGCGCCTTCGAGCAGCCCGGTGTCGACGAGCGCTTGGAATCCGTTGCAAACTCCGAGGACGAAGCCACCGCGCGAGACAAAGCGCGTCAACTGCTCCCCCAAGAAGGTGCGCAGCTCGTGGCCGAGCACGCGGCCCGCCGCGATGTCGTCTCCGTAGCTGAATCCGCCCGGCAGCACGAGGATCGCCGCGGAGTCGAGCCGCGCGGGCTCGGCAACGAGGCGATGGAGGTGCAAGAGCTCGGCGCTGGCGCCGCCGCGTTCGAGTGCGAGCTTGGTCTCGTGCTCGCAGTTGGTGCCCGCGGTACGCAGGACGATGGCGTGCGTGGTCATCCTTGGAACCCTCCCTGATGCGCGGCGCGCAGCTCGTCGAGATCGGCATCGAGCACGATCTTGCCCGCGGTGCCGCGCACCACGAGGCGCCGCTCGGCCACCACGCGACCGATGAGCGCGACATCGAGCCCCGCAAAGGCCGCTTCGAACTCCGCGGCGTGCGCGGAGTCCACTTCGACGAGGAAGCGCGTGCAGGACTCTGAGAAAAGCCGCAGCGCGTCCGCGTCGTGATGCGCGGCGAGCGTGCCGCAACGGACCTGCGCGAGGTCGAGCTCAAGCCCGCGCTCGCCAGCGAATGCGCTCTCCGCTGCCGCGACCGCG
>JBIKYW010000156.1:0-7090 GCA_044355055.1 Planctomycetota bacterium
TCCCGAGAAGCTGATCCCACTGATGATCTCGAAGGCTCAGGACGGCGAACCGCTGCCCGTGTACGGGGACGGGAAGAATGTTCGCGACTGGCTCTACGTCGTCGACCACTGCGAGGCCATCCTCGCCGTGCTGGAGCGGGGCCGCCTGGGGGAGGTCTACAACATCGGCGGACACAACGAGTACGAGAACCTCGCCATCGTGCGGCGGATACTCTCGGAACTGGGAAAGCCCGAAGACCTGATCCGCTTCGTGAAGGATCGCCCCGGACACGACCGCCGCTACGCCATCGACGCGTCCAAGATCGGTCGAGAGCTCGGCTGGACGCCGCGCCATCGCTTCGAGGAGGCCCTGCCCCTCACGATCGAGTGGTACCGAACCCACGCGTCGTGGTTGCAAAGGGTTAGGAACGGTGCCTACCGTGAGTACCTGACCCGCCAATACGGTGGGTGAGCGCTCCCTCCCGCGCAAGCTCCGGACCCCTCCGGACCGATGGTAGGGGGCGTCGGTACGCCTCTCTGGGGTCGCCCGACCCCGCTCCCCATGACCACGGCCAAGCTCCACTGGCTCCACGCCCTCCTCGTCGCGCTCGCGTGCGGGCTGTGCGCGTGCAGCAGCACCGCGCCCGACAAGCGCGTGCTTCAGTATCTGAACGACAAGGGCTTCGGCAACCGCTACACGGGCAACGCCGAGGATCAGAACTACGTCACGATCGGAGACACGGTCCAGATCAGCGACGCGTTCAACGCCGAGATCAACCAGACGGTGCGCATCGAGGTCGATGGCACGGCGGTGCTGAACGAGATCGGCGAGGTACACCTCGCGGGTCAAACGCGCGCCGAGCTCGAGGCGTTCCTCACGCAGAAGTACGCGCCGTACTTTGCGCAACTCAAGCTCGAAGTGCGCATCCAGACCGCGGGCAAGGTGTACTACATCTTCGGCGAGGTCGCCGGCCAAGGGCGCAAGCAGTTCCCCGGCGATCTGACCGTGTTCGACGCCGTGATGGACGCCAACCCCGACCCGCAGACCGCCAACTTGGCGCGCACGCGCGTCATCCGCGCGGACCCGCGCGATCCGCTGGTCTTGAACGTCAACATCAACTCGATGCTCGACGGCAACGGCGACTCGACGGACAACGTGTTGATCCGTGAGCGCGACATCATCTACGTGCCGCCGACGATGATCGCCGAGTTCGGCTACTTCCTCGCCGACTTGATGTTCCCGATCACCAACGTGCTGCGCAACATCGCGAGCTCGATCTGGATCATCAACGGCGGCGGCTTCGGCGGCCGCGGCTTCCGCAACAACAACGGAAACAACAACAACGGGTTCTTCTAAGGCGAACCGCGATGGCGCTTCAGGCCCAGAACCAGAATCAGCTGATGGAGGTCGCCACCGCGCTGCGGCGGCGGCTCGGTCAAGTACTCGCCCCAGCGGCAGTCTTGATCTCGCTCGGCGTGCTCGCCAGCGGGCTCATGCCGCGGAAGTTCACCGCGTACACGGCGCTCGAGGTCCGCGATGTTCCCCTGCCGTTCAGCGGGCAAGGAGGCATGGACACGACGGCCATCGTCCGCGACGTCACCGCGACGCCGTGGCAGATCAAGCAGTACGAGCGCGTGCGGCGCGTGATCGAGAAGCTCGAATGGCCGGAGTACACCGCGCTCTCGCCGATGGAGCAGAACGACTTCGTGCGCAAGCAGATCGACGCGATCGGTCTGACGCCCGCGGGCACGAAGAACGCTGCGGGCTCGAGCCTGATCGGCATTTCGTACAAGTGCGACGATCCTCAGCGCGCCGAGCAGTTCTTGAACCGACTGCGCGATGCGTACACGCAGGAGGTGCTCGAGCGTTATCGCAACGACGCGCGCCGCAACCTCGAGGTCTTGCGCAACACGATGTCCGCGGCTTCCGACGAGCTGAAGAAGCGCAACGAGGAGTCGGCCAAGTTCCAAAAGGACTACGCCATCTCGGCCACGCAGCAAGCGCCGGGTGGTGGACGCCAGCGCGACGAGGACCCGGTCTACACGCGACTCAACCAGTCGATCGTGCGTCTCTCCGACGTCGAGGCACAGATCACCGCCGACAAGGCTGCGATCGCCGCGCTTCGATCCCAGTACGAGGCCGAGCCGCTGACGCTGGCCGACGCCTCGGCGCTCGGCGGCGGCATCAGCTTCGACGACGAGCTCGCACGCATCGAGAGCGAGATCGCCGACCTGCGCGAGTCGCAGCGGCCCTACAAGGAGATCGCGACGGCGTACCAAGTTGCCGAGCGCAAGATCCGCGTCTTGGAAGAGAAGGCGTCGCAGCTGCGCTCGCGCGCCACGGCACCGGAGCTGCGCACGCTGCTGCGCCCCAATCCGCGCCGGGAGGAGCTGGTAGCTGAGATCCAAAAGCGCGAGCTGTCGCTGAAGCAGGCGGAGGCCCAGCGCGAGCAGCTCGACCGCGACGTCGCCACGCTGCGGGTGCAGAACGCCGAGCGCACGGAGATCTTCAAGGAGCTGCGCGACCTCGACGCGCGCGCGACCGTCGCCGACGAGAACTACAAGAAGGCCAGCGCCGCGTTCCTGCAGCAAAAGCGCTTCGTCGATCAGATCATGGAGGGCACCTCCAGCCCGTTCGAGATCGCGGAGCTCGCGCGCGCCCCAACGCAGCCGAGCTCGCCCTCGGGTGGAATCGTGATCGCGGCGTCCGCGGTGCTCGGTCTCGGCGTGGGGCTTCTGTGGGCGCTCGCCAGCGAGTTCGGTCGCAATGGTTTCCGCGGCGTGTCCGATGCGGGTCGCGCGCTTGCGATCCCCGTGCTCGGCGTGATCAACCAAATCCGCACGCGCTCGGAGCGCCGTGGCGACCGCAACCGCCGACTCGTCGCGGGACTCGCCACCGTCGCCCTCGTCGGATCGATCCTGTGGATCTCTTGGGCGTTCGAGAACCGACCGCAGCTGCTCGGCTCGGGGCTCGTGCGCGCCCTCACGGACGTGCGCGAGGCGCTGCGCTAGGAAAGACGTGGTCCCCGAGCGCACGAGCGGACGAGACGAAAGCTCGCGGTCCCGCCGCGCAGCAGAGGCCTAGCCCGTGCGCGACCTCATCTTTTCTTTGGTGATCTTCGCGCTGCTGCCGGTGTGCTTCCGGCGGCCCCTGATCGGCGTGCTCTCGTTCTCGTGGCTCGCCTACATGCGCACGCAAGACCTGTGCTGGGGCTTCGCACGCGAGCAGCGCTGGTCGTTCCTCATCGCTGGCGTGACGCTCGCCGGGCACCTCGCGCGGCCAGGCTCGAAGTGGCTGGAGCGAGACCTGCGCAGCACCACGATGATCCTGCTCGCCGTGTGGGTCGGGTTTTCGATCGTTTCGGCGGGCGACTTCGACCCCGGGATCGTCAACATCTACGTCGAGTACTGCAAGATCATCGGAGTCGCGCTGTTCACCGCCGCGGTGGTGACCAAGCGCGAGCACCTGCGCGTCTTGATGTGGGTGATCGGCCTCTCCTTCGGTTTCTACGGCGTGAAGGTGGGGCTCTCCGGTGTCCTCTCGCTCGGGCGCATCAAGGTGCTCCAAGGTCCCGGCGGGATGCTCGAGGACAACAACAACTTCGGTCTCGCCTTGTGCATGGGACTTCCGCTCCTGATCCAGATCGCGCTCGCCGAGAAGAATCGCATTCTGCGCCGCGGATTCCTCGCGATGATCCCGCTGACGGTCCTCACGATCATTCTCACGCACTCGCGCGGGGCATTCTTGTCGCTTTGCGCGCTCGGCGCGACGCTGATCTGGCGCTCGCGCAACCGCGTCGCGGGTTTCATGATCGCCGGCCTCGGCGGCCTGATCGCCCTCGCGTTCGTCGACCGCTCCTACATCGACCGCATCTCGACCATCTCCACCTTCGAGCAAGATGGCTCGGCCATGGGTCGCCTCGCGGCATGGAAGACGGCGCTCAACATGACCGAGGCCAATCCGGTGTTCGGCGTGGGCTACGGCATGTTCCAGTGGAACTACTGGCAATACGCCTCCGGCGCTCAGAGCGAAGGGCGCCGCGTCGCCCACAACGCGTACCTGCAGATCATGGCCGAGTGCGGCCTACCCGCCTTCTGTCTGTACATGACGCTGATCGTGGTCTCGTTCTGGAGCCTGTGGCGCATCCGCCGCCGCGCCCGACAGGCCTACTATTCGAGCTGGATCCTCGAGTACGCGACCATGTTCGAGGCCTCGATGGTCGCGTTCGTCGTCGGCAGCACGTTCCTCAATCGCGCACAATTCGACCTCTTCTATCACTTCGTTGCGATCATCCTCGCCTTCGAGCGCATCGCGATGCGTGAGATGGACGGACTTTCGCCGGACGAGGGTCCGCGCGGACACGGCGGCGAGCTCAAGCTCGTCGAGCCACGCTCGTTCCAACGGACACCTTCGCGCAATGGCTTCGTGCGTGGCACGCTCCAGGAACTGCGGAGCTGAGCCATGTGCGGTCTGTGTGGTGTAGCGTTCGACGACCTCTCAAGGCGTCCGGATCCCGAGCGCATCCGCGCGATGGCGCGCACGATCGAGCTGCGCGGTCCCGACGACGAGGGCGTCTGGACGCGCGGACCGCTCGGCGTCGGCTTCCGGCGCTTGTCGATCATCGACCTCGCGGGCGGACACCAGCCCATCGAGAACGAGGACGGAACGATCGCGCTCGCGATCAACTGCGAGATCTACAACTTCGTCGAGCTGCGCCTTGAGCTCGAACGCAAGGGACACCGCTTCCGTACGCGCTCGGACTCGGAGGTCGTGCTGCACCTCTACGAGGAGCATGGCGAGCGCTGTGCCGAGCACTTGGTCGGCATGTACGCTTTCTGCCTGCTCGACCTGCGCGATCCCGCGCGCCCCAAGGTCGTGCTCGGCCGCGATCGGCTGGGCATCAAGCCGATGTACTACGCTCGCACGGGCGAGGGTCTCGTGTGGGGCAGCGAGCCGAAGGCGCTGCTCGAGTGGGGCCGCACGCCGCGCGAATTGCGACCCGAGAAGCTGCTCGACTACCTCGTCCTCGGATACACCGGGGGCGACGACGCGGCTTGGGCGGGGATGAAGCGACTGCCGCCCGCGTGCACGCTCACGTGGCAACCGGGAGCGGAGCCGCACGTTCGCCGCTACTGGGATCTGCCGACCGATCGGCTGGCGGAGCCCACGTGCGATGAGGAAGTGCTCGCGTGGCTCGATCGCACCGTGGGAGAAGAGCTCGCGGCGGACGTACCGCTGGGTGCGTTTCTCTCTGGCGGCATCGACAGCACTGCGGTCGTCACCAGCATGGCTCGCGCACAAGCTCGGCCCGTGGTGGCTTGCTCCGTCGGTTTCCGCGACAAGGATTACGACGAGCTCGACATCGCGCGCGCGACCGCGAAGCGCTTGGGGGCCGTGCATCACGCTGAGGTGCTGGAGCCCGACCCCACGCTCGCGACCGAGGTTTTGCCGTGGATTTTTGACGAGCCGCTCGCCGACCCGTCGACGCTCCCGACGTACTTGGTGGCGCGCATGGCGCGGCGCCACGTGACCGTCGCGCTCTCGGGCGACGGAGGTGACGAGGTCTTCGCCGGATATCGCCGCTACGTTCACGATGTCGCCGAGAACCGTGTGCGCCGTGCGCTCGGCGCGCCCGGGCGAGCACTGGCGGGCGCACTCGGTTCCCTTTACCCCAAGGCGGACTGGGCACCGCGCTGGCTGCGCGGCAAGACGTTCCTTCAGAACGTCGCGCGCGATCCTGCGGCGGCCTATTTCCACAGCGTCACGCAGCTCTCCTACGCGCAGGCTCTCACGCTGCTTTCGCCCGACGTCGTCTCGCGCGTCGCGCAGCACGACCCTGCCGCGGAGTTCCGCACTTGGTACTCCAAGGTGCAGGTTGCGGATCCGCTCTACCGCGTGCAATACGCCGACTTCCACACCTACTTGCCCGATCAGATCCTCGCCAAGGCCGACCGCGCAGCGATGGGGGCTTCACTCGAAGTGAGGCCGCCACTGCTCGACCATCGCTTCGTCGAGCGATTTGCTCCGCTCCCCGCGGACCAGAAGGTGCGCGGCGGACGCGGTAAGCACGCGCTGCGCGAGGCGCTGCGCTCGCGCGTTCCGTCGGAAGTGCTCGACGGCCGCAAGCGCGGCTTCGACACGCCGCTGCGCCGATGGATCGCGGGTCCGCTCGCCGCGAGCGTCTCCGACGCGATCGAGACACTCCCCGAAGAGTGGTTCTCCCGCGCCGCGTTGCGCGCTCATCTCGCCGCACACCGCTCCGGCCGACACGATCACGGTCGGCTCCTGTGGAGCATCCTCGTCCTCGAACACTGGCGCCGTCGCCACGGCGTGCGCGGGCTCTCGGCATGAGGATCGCGGTGCTGACCTCGCTCTACCCGACCCACGTTCGGCCTCGGGAGGGCATCTTCGCCGAGCGCCGCTGGCTGCTCATGCGCGCCCGCGGTCACGAGGTGAGCGTGGTGCAGCCGCTCCCGTGGGCCCCGCTTCCGTTCGGACCCGCGAGCTGGGCCGAGCTTGCGCGCACCGCGAACCACGAGCTCCGCAGCGGCTTGGAAGTCGTTCGTCCCCGCTACGTTCACATTCCGCGCTGCCCACGTGCCAATGCACGACGCTTCGCGCGCGCCGGAGTGAGAGCACTGCTCGCCCGCGCTCGACCGGACGTCGTCGTAGCAGACTACGCATGGCCCGCGAGCGCTGCGGCAGAACTGCTCGTGGCCCGGGGCATTCCCTGCGTGATCCACGGCCGCGGGAGCGACGTGCTGCAGGTCGCGGGAGAGGCGGGTCTTGGATCCGAGCTGCGTGCCCACCTGCGCGCGGCAGGTCATTGGTGCGCAGTCTCTGAGGACCTCGTGGCGCGCATGAACGATCTCGCAGGCTCGCAGGGCGGTGTCCTCGTGCCGAACGGAGTCGACAGCGAGCTCTTTTGCATCCGGGACCGCGCTGAATGTCGAGCGGAGCTGAACCTCCCGCCGACGGATCCGCTGGTCCTCGTGGTGGGCCATCTGATCGAACGCAAGGATCCCTTGCTCGCGCTGGCCGTATTCGCGGAAGTCCACAAGTCGACTCCGACCGCTCGACTCGTCTTCGTCGGGCGCGGTCCTCTGCGCG
>JBIKYW010000157.1:0-6927 GCA_044355055.1 Planctomycetota bacterium
ATGCCGGGGCCGACGATGCGCGCGCCAAGGGACGCGAGGCGTCGTACCGCATCTTCGCAGCCCTGCACGAGCGAACCCTCGCGCCCGTGGTTTCGGCGATGCTCGAACGCTCCGCCAAGCTCAACGAGGGAGTCGTGAAGCGGCTCGTGCAGCTGCGCGAGTCGGGCAAGAGCGCGGAGGAAGTGGCCGCGGTGAGAGCCAAGGAGAGCGAGACGCTCGTCGGCAATCTGCGCAAACTCCAAGCTCAGGCCATCGACCGCTCGACGGCACCCTCGGCTGCAGCGCGGCTCGCGCACACGGAGAGCGTGCTTCAAGACGAGCGCGCGCTGCTCCACGAGATGTTTGAGAGCAAGCTGGTGCGCCCGCTCGTCGCCTCGTTCGAGGCCGCCTGCGACGCGAAGCTGCGCTAGCGGTGCACGCCGGGCGCTTCGTGGCCCGTCTTTTCGACCCACTTGTCGTAGCTCGAGTGGAAGACGAGCGGCTTGCGAACCGTCGCGTCTCCGCCGCCCGAGAGATCGAGCACCTTCGTCGCCAAGCCCTTGAGGAACGTGCGGTCGTGGCTGACGAACAGCATCGTGCCATCGAAGCCCGCCAAGGTCTTCACCAGCATCTCTTTGGTGTCGAGATCGAGGTGGTTCGTCGGCTCGTCGAGCACGAGGAAGTTCGGCGGATCGAAGAGCATCTGCGCCAGCACGAGGCGTGAGCGTTCCCCACCGGAGAGCACGCCGATGCGCTTGTCGATTTCGTCGCCGGGGAAGTCGAAGGCGCCGAGCAGGCTGCGCTTGGAGGGGGTCGTCGCGAGCGGGAACGCGCGGTCGATCTGCTCGTAGACCGTCAGCGTGGGATCCAAGATCTCCAGCGCGGACTGTGCGAAATAACCGAGCTTCAGGCTCGCGCCGAGCTTCACGTTGCCGCCGTCGGGTTGCGTCACGCCCGCGACCATTTTCAGCAGCGTGGTCTTGCCCGCGCCGTTGACGCCCATGATGCACCAGCGCTCGCCGCGCTTCACCTCGAAGTCGAAGTGGTCGTAGATGACCCGCTCGCCGTAGCGCTTGCTGATGCCTTGAAGGGTCACGACGTCGTTGCCCGAGCGCGGAGGCGTGCGGAACTCGAACGGGACGAGCTCGCGACGCCGCGGAGGCTCGAGCTTTTCGATTTTGTCGAGCTTCTTGATGCGCGACTGGACCTGCGCAGCCTTCGCAGCGTGACGCTCGAAGCGCTCGATGAAGCGCTCCTCCTTCTTCAGCATCGCCTGCTGGCGTGCGAAGGCGGCCTCCTGCTCGCGTGCACGGATCGCGCGCTCGCGATCGTAGTAGTCGTAGTTGCCACCGTACTCGACGAGCTCGCCGTCGGAGATCTCGACGAGCCGACCGACCACGCGGTTCATGAAGTCGCGGTCGTGGCAGGTCATCAGCAGAGCCGCGTCGGTTGCGCGCAAGAAGCCTTCGAGCCACAGGATCGACTCGATGTCGAGGTGGTTCGTGGGTTCGTCGAGCAGCAGCACGTCGGGCTTGCCGATCAGGACCTTGGCGATCGACACGCGCATGCGCCAGCCGCCCGAGAGCGCGCCGACGTCGCCCTCGATCTGCGAGTCGTGGAAGCCGAGTCCATGGAGCACTTCGCGCGCTCGCGCTTCGAGGTCGTAGCCGCCGAGCTGTTGGTATTCGCCTTGGACTTCGCCAAAACGTGCGAGGATCGCGTCCATCTCGTCGAGGCGCTCGGGATCGCTCATCGCGCGCTCGAGGTCCGCAAGCTCGTGGTGCAGATCGCCGAGCCGCCCCGAGCCCGCGATGGCTTCGTCGAGCACGCTGCGACCACTCATCTCGCCCGCGTCTTGCCGGAAATAGCCGATCGAGACGCGCTTGGGCACTTGCACCGTGCCGTCGTCGGGTTTTTCATCACCGACGATGAGGCGGAACAGCGTGGACTTGCCCGAGCCGTTCGGGCCGACGAGGCCGACCTTGTCGCCGGGATTGAGCTGAAAGCTCGCTTCAACGAGCAAGAGTCGGCGGCCGTAGTGCTTGGAGACCTTGTCGAGGACGATCATGAAGCGACCAATGTACGCTTTTTCGCGGCCCTGCGGCGATGGGCGATCTCAGTCGAAGCGCTGCGCGCGCAGTCTCAGCGCATTCGCGATGACGGACAGGGAGCTGAAGGTCATCGCGAGCGCGGCCAACATGGGGGAGAGCGCGAGGCCGGTGAGCGGTGCGAGCGCGCCAGCCGCGACGGGAACGCACAGCGCGTTGTACCCGAGCGCGAACGCCAAGTTCTGACGTACGTTCGCCATCGTCGCGCGCGCGAGGGCCACCGCGCGCACCAGAGCATCGAGATCGTCTCGCACCAGCGTGACGCCGGCCACTTGCTTCGCAACATCCGTCCCGGCGCCCATCGCGACCCCGACGTCGGCGAGCGCCAGCGCGGGCGCGTCGTTCACCCCGTCCCCGACCATGGCGATGCGTCGTCCCGCCGAGCGCAGGTTTCGTACGTATTCCGCCTTGGCCGCCGGACTCGCTTCAGCGAACACGTGTCCGATCTCCACCTCGGCCGCTAGGCACTCCGCGGTGGCGCGCCGATCGCCGGTTGCCATGTGAAGCTCGACGCCGAGCGTGCGCAGCTTCGCTAGCGCTTCGCGAGCGCCGCTGCGCAGGGGATCGGTCACGAGGATCAGACCGGCGAGCGACTCTCCGATCGCAACGAAGATCGCGGTGGCTCCACGTTCCGCGTGGCGCCGAGCCTCGGGCTCCAGCAACTCCGTCGTCACTCCATTTCGAGCGATCCAGCGCGCGTTCCCAAGCGTGACGCATCGTCCCTCGACGACAGCGCGGACACCCTCGCCCGCGACGCTCTCGAACCGCTCGGCATCCGCGAGGGGCAACTTCTCCGCCCTCGCCGCCGTGACGATGGCGCTCGCCACAGGGTGCTCACTGCCCACTTCCGCAGCCGCCGCACATCGAAGGATCTCCGCACGCTCGAAGCCCTCTGCGGGAACGACATCGACGAGCGTGGGGCGACCTTCGGTGAGCGTGCCGGTTTTGTCGAGGACGAGTACGTCGACTTCTCCGAGCGCTTGGAGCGCAGCCGCGTCGCGGAACAGGACTCCTTCCCGTGCGCCACGTGAAGTTGCCACCACGACGGACATCGGGGTCGCAAGACCGAGCGCGCACGGACATGCGATCACGAGCACCGAAACGGCAGCGGCGAGTCCGCGGGTCCAGCCTGCTTCGGTGCCGAGGCCCCAGATCGCCGCCGCTGCCACTGCAACCGCAAAGACGGCGGGCACGAACCAGCGCGAAATGCGGTCGGCGAGTGTCTGGATCGGAGCGCGACTGCGCTGGGCCGCTGCGACCAGTGCGAGGATCTGTGCGAGCGCCGTTTCGCGTCCGACGCGTTCCGCGATCATCGTGAACGTGCCACCGCGCGCTAGAGTCGCCCCTGTCACGACGTCTCCGCGCAGCTTGCGCAGCGGGAGGCTCTCGCCGGTGAGCATCGACTCGTCGACGTGCGCCTCGCCTTCCAAGATGACTCCGTCGACGGGCACGCGCATCCCAGGCTTGACGCGGAGCACGTAGCCGGGTTCGACGCTTGCGAGCGGAATCTCGCGCTCGTTGCCCAGCGGATCCACGACCAGCGCCGTCTTCGGCGACAGGTCGAGAAGCTCGCGCAGCGCTTCGCCCGTCTTGCGTCGCGCACGCAGCTCGAGCACTTGTCCGAGCAACGCGAGCGCGGTGATCACGGCGGCCGACTCGAAGTACAGCCCGTTCGAGTCGCCCAAAATCGCAGCGGGAATGCTCGCGGCCCATGCCGCGAGCGTGCCCACGCCGAGCAGCGTGAACATGTTGGGCGCGAACGCGCGCAGCGACGTCCACGCGCGCTCGAGGATCGGGCGACCGCACCAGAACACAACGGGCGACGCCAGTGCGAATTGCACCGCACCGTCGACGCTGGGTGGCAACAGTGGCTCGTGATGCCCGAGTGCCATTCCGCCCATCGAGACGGCGACGAGCGGCACCGTCAGCACGACCGCGACTCGCAGCCGGCGGGCGAAGTCGCGCCGCTCGTGCTCGAAGGGGTCTCCCTGCGTGATCTCGAGAGGCTCGAGCGCCATCCCGCAGCTCGGACACGCGCCCGGCCCCATTTGCTCGATTCCGGGGCACATCGGACACACATGCAGGACCGATGCGAGGCCGGGCTCCGACGACATCGCTTCGCGCGCGCCCGCAAGGAACTTCGCAGGTTCCGCGCGGAACTTGTGGAGGCACGTCGCCGCGCAGAAGCGATACGTCACGCCGTCGTGAACGTGCTCGAAGGCCGCGTTCGAAGCCACCTTCATCCCGCACACGGGATCGATCCAAGAGGCATCCATCACGGCGTCTTGCGGACGAAGGCGCGGATTCCGAACACGGGCGCTCGCTGGAGAGGGGCCTCTCCCGGCAGCGTCAGTCCGAGCGGCGGATCTCCAAACAGCGCGACGGGCGAGTAGTTGTCCATCACCCAGCGCATCAGGCTCTGGCCGTAGTCGCGGCCAAACCACGGAAAGCCGTACTCGGATGTGTTCTTGTGCGTGAGCAGCACGATGTCGGGTGGGCTCGCCGCGAGCGCGCTCAGGATCTGGTCCTCGCCATAGAAGAGCAGCTCCGGCGGCATGAAGTTCACGTACGGCGTCGGATTTCGCAGTCGTGCGAGGTAGTTGACCATCACACCTTCGGGCAGCGCCACCAACGTCGGCGCGTCTCCGTTCGCCGACGACGCACGCCCGAGCCATTCCAACGTCGCGTTGAGCACCGCCCCGCGCACATCGGCTCGGATGGCGTCGACTCCGCTCGCGAGCTCGACGTCCTTGCGAGCGTGGTAGCGGTGCGTTGCCGTCACGCTTGCGCATGCGACGGATACGAAGAGCATGGCGAATGCCCCGCGCGCGACGCCTGCGGGAATCCCTCGCGCGACGAGGAACTGCGGCAGCGTGTGCCACGAAAGTGCGCACAGCAGCGCGGTACAAGGCAGCGCGAGGGTGAACCCGTACTGCGCGAGGCGCGCGTTCAGCACCATCTTGGCGAGGAATGCGAGTGCGAACGCCGCGCTGCCCGCGAGGATGGGCCAACGCGCGATTCCCCGATGGAGCAACGTGGCGCGCACGGCGGCTACGAGCGCGAGCGCAGCGAAAAAGGGCCACGGACGTGCGACCTGACTCCACGGAAGGGACGTCCATGCCGCGCCGAGCACCAGAGCGACGATCAGCACCGCCGCCGCGGCGCCGCTGCGCTCGCCAGCTCGACGTGCGATCCATGTTCCGAGCGCCGTGCCAACGGCCGCGAGACCGACTGCGCCGCTTGCCCAAAGTGCCATACGGCCGAGGTTCTCGAGCGGCGCATCGACGCCCATGCCGGAGCGGTAGAACGCGAGCTCGCTGACCGAGCTCTCGAAGAGCTGAGGCCAAGCGCCGAGCGTCGAGCGCCAGGCGAGATCGCTCCCCAGCGTCGGAATCTGGAGGCTCCATGCGAGCAAGACCGCCGATACGCCGCCGAGAGCGAAGGCGACCAGCGCACGGATCACGCGGAAGCGCGCGGTCCAACTCGTGAGCACGAGCAGCACGCTCGCGCCGACGAGAGCCGCGACGAACGTCTCGGGCTTCGTGAGAAACGCGAGGCCCGTGGCGAAGCCGCCCGCGAGCACCAGCAGGATCGAGCCGCGTCCGCCCCATGCGACGAGCAGCGCGAGCGAGGCCCAGCCCAAGAACAGTCCGTGCGTCGCCTCATGCGAATACGGCGCGAGCTGGTTGTAGTTTCCGATGCCGACGTGCTGGCCGAATCCGCAGGTGAAGATGACGACAACGCACGCGAACGTGGCTGCGGCCGCACTCGTGGCGCGGCGCAGGACGAAGTGCATCAACGCCAGCGAGGCTGCAAAG
This sequence comes from Planctomycetota bacterium, assembly GCA_044355055.1. GTDB lineage: Bacteria > Planctomycetota > UBA1135 > UBA1135 > F1-120-MAGs118. Next base: position 5,906 of record JBIKYW010000157.1, read on the forward strand.
ATCGCGGCATTGATCGCCACCAACGTCCAGACGCCCTCGCCCAGCCAAGCGAAGAGCCACGCGTTCCAGTGCGGCGACAGAGGTCCGTTGAACCAAGCGATGTCGCGGTGGAGGAGCTCGCCCTGACTCATCCGCCACGGCACGTACAGCTCGCGGCCGAAGTCGACGATGGCATCCGGCCACGTCCCCCAAGTCCATGCCATCGCTAGCGCGAAGACGAGCGCGATGGCCGCGGCATGCCATGCGCCGTGGATCGTTCGCGGCGCGGTGCTCATCGCCGATCTTCACCGTCCATCAGGTAGCCCGTCTCGCGCAGCTTTCGTTCCAGCTCGGGATCGATGTCCGCAGACGAGGCCTTTGCGCCGAGGTAACCGCGCAGCGCTCGGGCCGCGCCGAGCGTTGCGTCGAGCTGGCTGAAGGCCGCGCCGACTTGCCACGACGTTGCCGGCATGGGATCCAGCTCGCGCGGGTCCGCTCCGAGCGCGTAGGCCTGATTGGGAAGCTCGCGTCCATCCGGCCGACTGCCGTAGCGGATCACCTTGAGCTCGCGCGTGCGCAAGGCGCGAAACTCGCGTTTGTCGGCGTGCAGCTCGAGCAGGGCGCCCACGGGAGCGAGCGACTCTCCGCGCGCGAGCGGCAGGATGTCGCGGCCGGCTGTCGTCGGCCGCCTCTTCGCGCCGGTCGCCGCGAGCACGCTGGGCAGGATGTCGACGAGCCGCACTTGATCGGCCACGGTGCGCCCCGCGGGCAGCACGCCGGGCCAGTGCATCACGAGCGGAACCTTCACGACCTCGTCGAACAGCGTCTTCTGATGGCCCTTCGTGCCGTGCTCGAAGAACTCCTCGCCATGGTCGGCCGTCACGATGACCAAGGTGTTCTCCAGCATGCCCTTCGCACGCAGCCCATCGAGGATTTGCCCGAGGATGTCGTCCGTGAAGCGGATCTCGCCGTCGTAGAGCGCAAGGACGTGCTCGAGGTCGCGCCGATCCATGCGCGCGTTCACGTCCGGCCGACCCATGAAG
>JBIKYW010000158.1:0-6925 GCA_044355055.1 Planctomycetota bacterium
GGATTCTGGCCAGAAAGCCAGCGTCGCGCGCGGCGTGTCGCAAAAGGCACGCGCGCGTCCCGCGCTGTCGGTGCGCGCAGCACCGAGCACGTGCCACACCGCCTCGGGCCAGTTGCCCCGCGCGAACACCCAGCAGTTTGCGATGGGCTCACCTGACCTCCACGCGAGTCGTGCGTCGACCCAGTGAGCGGGTGCGAGCGGAACCACGACGGACGCGCGCGGCGCGGCACTCTGCGCCCACGGTCCGAGGTCCGCTGTAGCGGTGCCAGCACCGCTCATTCCCGGCGCAACGACGTAGATGTCCCAGAGCCCCGGCGCAAGCCCGACGATTTCGAACGGGGCGCTCTCGGCAGTGCCCCAGACTGCGCGACCGCTCTCGCGCTGGTGCGCGACGTAGTCGAGCTCGCCCGATCCATTCAACGTGGGCAACGCGTCGGCATCCAGCGACACCGTGAGCGCTCGGTACGGCGCGAGCGTCAGCACCAGCGGCGAATCCTGCGGAGTCGCCGACCAAGGCCCGCTCATGCCCTCCGCGTGTGTCGCGTTCAGCTCGACGGGTTCTTGCGCGTCGATGGCGAAGCGGAAGGAACCGTCCGCGTCGGCGCCCGCTTCCGGGGACTGCGCCACGGTCCAGCGTCCTCGCGAGAGAGCGAATCCGCTGCTCACAGACACTCGAGCGCCGTGCGCGGGGCGCCCGTCGGGAAAGAGCACGGTGCCGAAAAGCTCGTCGGTGCTCCGGAGCTCCCGCAGGCGCAGCTCGACGTTGCTCGAGGAGCCTTGGATTTGAAAGGCGAGCCGCCTGGGCGCGTGTCCTTCGGCGCGCGCAGCGAGCTCGAGCGTTCCGGAGGCCGCCGTGACCTCGAGCGTCCCCTGTCCATCGGTCCAGCCGCCGTTGGGAGCGACGCGCTCCGGATCGAAGCCCTTCGCTCCGAGGTCCGGCCAGGTGACGAACGCTCGGAGCGGGTCGCCACGCTCACTCGCGACGAAGACGGACACTCGCGTCACGTCGAGTCGGAGCACGGCCCCTGCCGCGGACGCGAGCTCGTCGACGCGGACTTCGTGTCCTACACGCGCGATCGTGCGCGCCGGATTCGCGCCCGCGGACAGCTCGATCTCGGCGAGCAGCGTCTCATGGGGGTCGTGCAGCAGCACGTCGCACTCGAAATTGCCGAGCGCATCGGTGACGAGCGAAGCGAGCCGCCGAGGGGCGCGTCGGGCGCGCAGCGCGGGCTCGAAGAGCTCGACCTTCAGCAGCTCGTCGGTGCGTGGCACGCTGCACATCACCTGTCCGCGCACCGTGATGTGCTCGCGGAGCTCGAGCGCGACGTCTTGATCGAGCCGGACGATCCCGTCGAAGCACGGGCGGCCGAGCGAGTCGCGTACCGTGCAGTGCGCGAATCCGCCTGGCTGCGCGCCGTCGAGGGGCAACGCCACTTCGAACAGGCCCAAGTTGCCCGTGCGCGCCGTGCAGCCTGCTGGGCCCACGTCGAAGGTGAGCTCGGCGTCGCTCTCGGCGAGCCCCGCTCGCACGACGCTGCCGCGCAACGACCAAACTTGGGGGGACCTCGCGGTCGATTCGGGCGCGGCTTGCTCGGCGGGCGTTTCGATCTGTGCATCGGACGCAGCCGCTGGCTCCGAGGAACTCGGGGACTCTCGCAAAGGCTCGGTCCGATCCTCGGGCGGCGATGGCTTCGGCACCGATGTCCGTGGCGGCTCACGCAGCGCCCACCATGCGCCTGCGAGAGCGGCGAGAGCGAGGACAGCGAGCAGGCTTCGCTTCATCGTCTCGATCACTCTTGCGTTCGTTGGGAACCGCTCAGCTCAGCGCGGCTTGGCCGCGAGATACTGCAGGGGCCAGTCGGGGTCGTCGTAGCCGTACTGAGCCGCGGCGTGCAGCGACAAGTACGGATCCGCGAGATGGGCGCGCGCGATCGCCACGAGGTCCGCGCGGCCCGCAGCGATCGCGGAGTTGGCGTGGTCCGCGTTCTGGAAGCCGCCGACGGACATGACCGGGATCCCGACCTCATGACGGATCGCGTCCGCGAGACCGAGCTGGTACATCCGCCCGTACTCAGGGCGCGAGAGCGGCGTGTTGCCCGCGGACGAAACGTCGAGCAGATCGACCCCGCGCGACTTGAGCTCGCGCGCGACCACGATGGCCTCTGCGAGAGTGAAGCCGCCTTGTTCGTCGAGCCAATCCGTGGCCGAGATGCGCACGGCAAGTGGCTTGTGGCCCGGCCACACGCGCCGCACCGCGTCGACGACTTCCAGCGGATAGCGCATGCGATGTTCGAGCGCGCCGCCGTACTCGTCTCGACGACGGTTGGAGAGCGGCGAGAGGAAGCTGGAGAGCAGGTACCCGTGCGCCATGTGGAGCTCGACGATGTCGAAGCCCGCCCGGTCCGCGCGCTGCACGCTCGCGACGAACGCGTCTCGCACTCGATCCATGTCGGTGCGCGTCATCGCCTTGGGCGTCGGCCAGTGCGGCGCGAAGGGATCCGCCGAGGGCCCGAGCGCCGTCCACGCGCGCGCGTCCGCGAGCGGCGAGTCGCCTTCCCATGGGAGGCTGCAGGATGCCTTGCGCCCGGCGTGGGCGATCTGGATTCCGATGCGTGCCGAGGAGTGCGTGTGGACGAACTCCACGACTCGCCGCCACGCGGCCTCCTGCGCGTCGTTCCACAGACCTGCGCAGCCCAGCGTGATGCGCCCCTCGGGAGAGACGTTGGTCATCTCCGCGAGGACCAGTCCCGCGCCGCCGACCGCGCGGCTCCCCAAGTGCACGAGGTGCCAGTCGTTCGGCACGCCGTCGACCGCGGTGTACTGGCACATCGGCGAGACCGCGATGCGGTTGCGCAGTCGAAGCTCGCGGAGCTTGAGAGGCGTGAACATGGGCTCGGGGGCGCGCGCCCCGCTGGGGACCGCGACGCCAGCATGCTTCGCGAACTCCTCACGCGTGCGAACGATGAGCTTGGGATCCCGCACGGCGAGGTTGTCCCATGTGATGCGGCGAGAGCGCGTCATCAGGTTGAACGTGAATTGCACCGGATCCTGATGCACATAGCGCGCGCACTGCTCGAACCAGTCTTGGCTCGTGCGTGCGACTCGCTGCAGCTTCGAGACGTCGACGCGTCGCGCGGCCTCGTAGGCGGCGAGTACCTTCGGCACGTCGCCGGTGCCGTGCGCCTTGAACGCGTCCCACAGCGCGATCGCATCCTCCATGGCGAGCTTGGTGCCCGAGCCGATCGAGAAGTGCGCCGTATGCGCGCTGTCGCCCATGAGCACGACGTTGCCGTGGCTCCAGCGCTCGCAGCGCACCTCGGGGAACACGCGCCACACCGAGCGGTTCGACAGGATCGGGTGGCCGTCGAGCACGTCGGCGAAGAGCTTTTGGAAGTACGCGCACGTCTCTGCTTCGCTTTGGTGCTCGAAGCCCGCGCGCTTCCACACGTCCTCGTGGCACTCGACGATGAAGGTCGAGAGTCCCTCTTCGAAGGGGTAGGCATGGATCTGCCACAGGCCGTGCTCGTTCTCGCGGAAGAGGAACGTGAAGGCCTCGAACTCCTTGGTGGTGCCGAGCCATGCGAAGCGACACTTGCCGAGGCGGATCGTCGGGCGGAAGTGCGCCTCGTGGCGCTTGCGGAGCAGGCTGTTGACGCCGTCGCACGCCAGCACGAGGTCCGCGGGGCCGACCTCGCGCTCGTCCAGAATCTCCTTTTGAAAGTGCATGCGCACGCCGAGCTCGCTCGCGCGGCGCTGCAAGAGCTGCAGGAGCTTCTTGCGCGACATTCCGCAGAAACCGTGGCCGCTCGAGCGCACGCAGGCGTCGGCGATGTACGTGTCGATCTCGCCCCAGTAGCGGAACTCGGAAGTGATCGCGCGGTAGCTCTCGGGGTCGGCCTTCTCGAAGTTGCCGAGCGTCTCGTCGGAGAACACCACGCCCCAGCCGAAGGTGTCGTCGGCGCGGTTGCGCTCGTAGATGTCGAGCTCGACCTCGGGGAAGGTCTTCTTCAGGAGGATCGAGAAGTACAGACCCGCGGGGCCGCCGCCGATGCTCGCGATTCGCATGCGCGCAGGATAGCGGCGCAGGGGCGCGCGGCGATGCGAACTGGTACCCTCTGCGGACCTCGATGGACCTCGCCAAGCTCACCTGGCCCGAAGCGGCCGCCGTGCTCGGGCCGGACTGCGTCGCGATCCTGCCCGTGGGCTGCACCGAGCCGCACGGCCCGCACCTGCCGCTCGATACGGACGTCACGATCGCGCTGGCTCAAGCGCGCCGCGCGGCCGAGCTGCTCGGCGAGCACCGTGTGCACGCGGTGGTGCTGCCCGCGGTGAACTACGGGGTGACGCGCTTCACGGACGGCTTCGCCGGACGCCTCTCGATCCAACCGGCGACGCTCTGGTCGATCTTGCAGGACTTGGTCGAAGCGCTCGAAGACCACGGCGTGCGGCGCATCGTGTTCGTCAATGGCCACTTGGAGCCCGCGCACGTCGAGGTGCTGCGCGGCGTGGCACTCGACCGCTCCGAGCCCGCTCACGATCAGGCGCGCGTGCTGTTCATCGACATGACGCGCCGCAAGCTGGCGCAGTCCTTGGGCGATGCTTTCCTGAAGGGCGACCACGCCGGGCGCTACGAGACGAGCCTCGTCATGGCGCGCGACGGCGAGAGTGTGCGCGAGGAGGTCCGCGCGTCGCTGCCGCCGGTCGAGGTCGACCTCGTGGGGGAGATCCAGCGCGGCGCGATCCACTTCGTCGACATCGGCATCGCGCAGGCGTACTGCGGCGATCCTGCGCACGCGAGCGCCGCGGAGGGGCGCGAGACCGTCGAGAAGCTCGCGTCCGCCGTGGTCGAGGGCGTTCGAGCGACGTGGCCGGAGCTTTTCGCGTGAAGTGCTACGAGCACGAGCTGCACGTGCGGTTTGGAGACGTCGACGCCGCAGGAATCGCCTACTTCCCGCGCATTTACGGGTACCTGCACGAGGTCTTCGAGTCGCTCTGGGAGCGCCACTGCGGCGTTCGCTACCACGAGCTGATCGCCGTGCGTCGCCTCGGCTTTCCGTTGGTGCACAGCGAGGTCGACTTCCGCTCGCCCCTACGCTTTGGCGACCGCCCGCTCACTCGGGTCACATGCACCCGTCTCGGCGGATCCTCCTTCGAGCTGCACTACCGCATTTTCAACCTCGGCTCGCTCGCGGTCGACGCGCGACAGGTGACGGCCTGCGTCGCCCTCGATGGTCTGAAGCCGCTGCGACTGCCCGACGAGTTCCGCTCCCGTTTTCTTGAGATCTCCGAGGAGAGCGTCCTGTGAGGATCAGCGAGATGCACGGCCGCGGTCGGCCGATTTTTAGCTTCGAGTTCTTTCCGCCCAAGAGCGACGAGCAAGTCGAGCCGCTTCTCAAGACCATCTCGGACCTGAAGTCCGCACTGGCGCCGAACTTCGTCTCGGTCACCAATGGAGCGGGCGGTTCCACGCGCGCTCGCACCCTGCAGACGGTCACGCGCGTGCAGCGCGAGCTCGGCATCACCGCGATGGCGCACCTCACGTGCGCGGGCGTGACGCAGGACGACATCTGCCAGGAGATCGGGACGCTCGTGGGAGAGGGCATCGAGAACATCCTCGCGCTGCGCGGAGATCCGCCGAAGGGCTCCGACGGATTCCGCGCGACGGAAGGCGGCTTCGCCCACGCCAGCGACCTGATCACGTACCTCGAAGAGAACTACCAAGTCGACATCGGCGCCGCGTGTTATCCCGAGGGGCACGTCGAGAGCGCGAGCTCCGAGGACGACCTGCGCTTCACGCGGCTCAAGGTGGAGTCCGGGGCGCTGTTCCTCGTCACGCAGCTCTTCTTCGACAACGCCGACTACTTCGCCTTCGTCGAACGCGCACGCAGCGCACGAATCCGCGTGCCGATCATCCCCGGCATCATGCCGATCACGAACGTGGCGCAGGTCGAGCGCTTCACGCGGATGTGCGGCGCGAAGATTCCGCCCGAGCTCGCCGAGCGCCTGCGCTCCGCGGGCGACGACCCCGCCGCAGTGATGGCCGTCGGGATCGAGCACGCGGTGCTGCAGTGCCGCAAGCTACTTGAAGGTGGCGCTCCCGGTCTGCACTTCTACACGCTGAACAAGAGCTTTGCGACGCGCTCCGTGCTGGCGGCGGTGCGTCGAGTCTGACGCTGGCTCGAGCGGTCCGAGCTACGGGCAGATCGTGAAGCAGACCGCGTTCGTCAGGCCCGAATAGAACGATGCGTCGGGATCTCGATAGAAGTACTGCGTGGCGACGAATTGGCCCGGGACGAGCACGGGGTCGATCCCGGAGCGGATGCGCGCGTTCATGTCGTAGCTGTACGTTCCCGAGCAGTCATTCGAGCTCGTGCCACCCGAGTCCTGCACCGGAGTTCTCCGCAGCGGCGCACGGATGCACATCGTGCCCCCCTGATAGGGCGCGGCGTAGGTGGCGAAACCGTAGAAGAGCATCCCCGTCTTCGAGCGCAGGACGCTCTCCGCCGTGATGCGGAACTCCGCTCCCGAGCTGAGGCTCGGGATGCCGGAGAACTCGAGCACCGGGAGACAGCCTTCGCTGTTGAGCTTGGCCGCGCAGTAGTTTTGGACGTTCCCCGTGCATCCGGTGCTGGCCAAGACACTGACCCGCACGTCGTCGATCGCGGCCTCGGTCACGGAGTTGTTCGGGCTGTCGGCGACGCGGAATCGAATGCGGGTCGTAGCGCTGGGTATGACGGCCGTTCCCAAGTTGATCGTGTCGATGTTCCAGCCGCCCTGCAGGCCCGTGTGCGTGCGCACGGTGACCCAGTTCGTGCCCGCCGCGTTGGTGGCAACCTGAACGAGCAGGCTGTCGTCGCCGTCGTCGTTGTAGAGCCAGTAGTCGTAGTGCAGCGAGGCATTCACGCCCGCTAGGTTCAGCGGCGGT
>JBIKYW010000159.1:0-6876 GCA_044355055.1 Planctomycetota bacterium
GCAGGAAAATGTCCCCGATGCGGCGCGGCGCTGGCCGCGGGCGCGTCGTGCGCGCGCTGCCTCCTCGGGCTCGGACTCGGAGGTGACTCGGGCCCGGAGCTGTTCGTGACCGGGGAGAAGGAGCCCGCGACGCCGCCGCCTGCGCCGGAGGAGCTCGCGCCGTTCTTCCCGCAATACGAGATCCTGGAGCTGATCGGCCGCGGGGGCATGGGCGCGGTGTACAAGGCCGTGCAAAAGGGGCTCCAGCGCACGGTCGCCATCAAGGTGCTGCCCGCCGATGCCGCGAAGGATCCGACCTTCGCCGAGCGCTTCACGCGCGAGGGCCGAGCGCTGGCGAAGCTCGACCATCCGCACATCGTCGACATCTACGACTCCGGCGTGGCGGGCGGCCTCTACTACTTCGTGATGGAGTACGTCGACGGCCTCAACGTGCGCCAGATGGTGCGCGCGGGCAAGGTCGAGCCGAAGCTCGCCCTCGGCATCGTCTCGCAGGTGTGCGAGGCATTGCAGTACGCGCACGAAGAGGGCGTCGTTCACCGCGACATCAAGCCGGAGAACATCCTCGTCGACTCGCGCGGCCGCGTGAAGATCGCGGACTTCGGCCTCGCGAAGCTGCTCGGCTCGGAGAAGGCCGACGTGACGCTCACGCGCACGCAGCAGGCGATGGGAACGCCGCACTACATGGCGCCCGAGCAGTGGGAGCGGCCCGAGACCGTCGATCACCGCGCGGACATCTACGCGCTCGGTGTGGTGTTCTACGAGCTGCTCACGGGCGAACTGCCGCTCGGGCGCTTCGCGCTTCCATCGCAGAAGCTCGAAGTGAACGTCAAGGTCGATGAGGTCGTGCTCAAGACGCTCGCGAAGGAGCCCGCGCTGCGCTACCAAAGCGCGAGCGCGGTGCGCACCGACGTCGACGGCATCGCGCGCGCACCGGCGCCGGCGCCTGCGTCTGTCGAGCGACGCGGCTGCATCGGCGGGCTGTTCCACCGTGTCGCCTTCGCGTTCAACCCCGCGCCGACTCCGCGCAAGCGCCTGTACGGGATGGAGCTCACCTCGAACTGGATTCCGCTGGGACTCGCGTCGTTCTTGTGGTTCACGAGCTGGATTTCGGACAATCCGCTGCTGATCGCGATCGCGATCGTCGGGTCGGTGCTCATCGTGCGGAACACGAAGTGAGCTGCGGAGCTGAACTCGCCGCGCTCGCGCGTGCTTCGGAGCTGTGTCCGCCCTCGGCGCTCGTCGCGGGGCTCGCCGTAGAGGTCTCGCTCAGGGGCACGGTCGACGGCCGCACGCGCTGTCGCGTCGCGGAGCGCGAGCCGGACCTCGACGCGCACGCTGCGGCGTTCTTGGCGGAGTGCGGTCCCAAGGAGACGGGCGCAGGGCTCGAGCCCAAGCTGCGCGTGATCTCGTTCTCGCGCGCCGCGGACGGTGGGCTCGACGTCGAGTTCGCTCCGACGACTTGGGAGCGCGGCCGCGGCTTTCACATGGCGCTGCTCGCTCGTGATCGCGCGCCCGCTCAGGCCGCGCACTTGCTCGAAGCCGCGTTGCGCGGTCGACCACTCGCACCCGGGCTCGCCGCCGTCCATGCGGTCGTTTTGACGCGCGACCGCAAGCTCGTCTTGATGCGACGTTCTGCGAGCGTTCTCTACCGGCCGTCGCACTGGGCCGCGACGCTCGAGGAGCAGATGGTGGCCGACGATGCTGTGGAACCCGACATGATCGCGCGCGCGACGCTGCGCGGCGTCACGGAGGAGTTGGGAGTGCCGCGCTCACTCGCCCGCACGCGCTTCCTGCTTCCGCTCGTCGAGACCGAGACGCTCAACGTCGCGTTCCTCTCGCGGGTCGACGTCGCCTTCGACTCGCGCGAGCTCGCGAAGCTGGCCCCTTCTGCGTCCGATGCGCACGACTCCGATCGCATCGCCTTCGTCGACGCGGAGGCGGACGAACTGCGAGCGCTGGTCACGCGCGGCGGCTTGCCCGATCACGCGCCGCTTCATCCGACGTCCGCGCTGCGTCTGCTCGCGCTGGCGCGTCAGCTCGACGCGACGCGCCCGTAGTCGTCCGAGCGACGCTCGATGTCGTCCTCGCCGAAGTAGCTGCCCGTTTGGACTTCGATGAAGACGAGCGGCGTGGTGCTCGTGCAGGCGATGCGATGCCACGCGCCGCGCGGAATGTCGATCGCTTGGCCGGGGACGAGGTCGATGTCGCGACCGTCGAGCGTCACGCGCGCGGCGCCTTCGACGACCATCCAATGCTCTTGGCGCTTTTCGTGGCGCTGGTACGAAAGACGTTGCCCGGGCAGCACGTCGATGCGCTTGAGCTTGAACGTGTCGGTGTCCGCCAAGACGCGGTACTCGCCCCAAGGGCGCTTCTCGTGGATCGGGGAGTGGTTCATGTCGAGTCGGGACTACTGACGGCGGAGGGCTTCGGTCGGCTTCATGCGGCACGCGCGCACGGCAGGCCAGAGCCCGCCGAGGACGCCGAGCGCGAGCGAGAACGTGACGGCGCTGATCAGCACGTTGGAGTTCACGCGGAACGCGAAGGCGACCTCGCTGAACGTGTTGCCGTTCATGGTGCCCGTCTCGATGCCGTTGAAGGGCAACGCCATGAGGCAGCCCGCGATGCCACCGAGGAGGCACAGCACGATCGACTCGGCGAGGAACGCGACGAAGATCGGCACCGGCCTATAGCCGAGGCTCAGGAGGATGCCGATCTCGCTCGTGCGCGAGCTGATGGCCGAGAGCATCGTGTTGATCGCGGTCAGCACCGCGCCGATCCCCATGACGAAGGCCAGCGCGAGCCCCAAGTTCTTCAGGATTCCGCCGAGCATGCGCGTCTGCGACAGGAGGAACTGCTTCTCGGTCATCACCTTCGCCGGCACCTCGGTGTCGTTCTTGAGGCGCGCCGCGAGGCTGCCGGGAGCGGCTCCACCCTCGGCGTCGGGATCTCCAACCTCCGTGCCGGGGACGAGCTTCGCGATCACGCGGTTGGGGCCGTAGCGATCGAGCGTCGCGAGGAAGCGATCGAGGTCGCCCCACACTTCGCTGGCGGCGCCGCCGTCGCTCTCGAAGACCCCGACGACGCGGAAGGGCGTCGTGTTGAGCTGCAGGACATCGCCGACGCGGCAGTTGTGGATGCGGCCGGTGATCTTCGAGCCGACGATCACCTCGTCGGTTCCCGGCGTGAAATTCCGACCCTCGACCATGCGAATTTCGCCGGTCCGGATCTCGAACGTCATCGGCTGAACCCCACGCATCGGCACGTTGACGGAGCCACCGTCCATGCGCGGCTTGAGCGCCGCGAAGTAGCACTCCATCGATGCGAGCGGACCATTGGGGCCCTGTGCGATCTCCGGCGTTTGCTTGATGAGCTTGAGGCCGAGGTCGCGGCGGAACTGGCTGTCCGTCTCGCCCGTGGCGCCCGGGCGCAGGAAGACGGCGACGTCCTCGCGACCCCCGCCGGCGAGCATCGTGACGAAGCCCTGTTGGAGCGCGAGCACGCCCGCGAAGATCGCGACCGTCGCACCGATGCCCAGCACGGTCAGAAGCGTCGCGCTGCGGCGCACGAACAGGCTGCGCAGCGTGTATTGGAGCGGAATTCCCATGTTCTCAGGCTCCCTTCGCGCGCAGAGCTTCGACGCAGTTGGCGCGCAGCGCGTTCCACGCGGGGATCGCTCCGGCGGCGAGACCGACGACGAGGCTCGTCACCGCGGCGCCGACGTAGGTCGAAGTCTCGATGAAAAAACCGGGGAACGCCGAGCCGATCGCGAGCGCGATCGGCTGCTCGAGCGTTCGCGCGAGCACGATGCCGAACGCGCCGCCGGAGAGGCACAGGACGAGCGATTGCGTGATCAGCACGCCGAACGCCGTCGAGTCCGAGAAGCCGAGCGCCTTCAGGATACCGATGTCGTGGGTCTGCTCTCGGCCTGCCATCAGCATCGCGTTGACCGCGCCGAGCAGGATCGCCACGAGCACCCCCGCGCCGATCCAGCCGAGGAACATGGGGATGTCGCCGAGCATCGAGACGAACTGGCGCGTGAACTCGCTCTCCGTGTCGCAGCGCACCGTCGCCGGTCCGTTCTCGAACATCGACTCGATCTGCGCGCGCATGCTCTCGATGTCCGCGCCTGGCTCGACGCTCATCACGTACACGCCCACGCCCGGATCTTGCCCCGCGGCCTTCATCGTTTCTTCGAAGAGATCCCAGCGGAAGAACATCGTGCGGTTGTCGAAGTTCGCGGCCTCCGATCGGTAGACGCCCGCGAGCTCGAAGTCCCACGCTTGTCCCGACGGGTGGGGGAAGAGCGCGCCGGTGATCGGAATCTTGCCTGTCTGCTGCCACTCGGGGAACTCGGCGGCGAGCTGCCAGCCGACGATGCACGCGTTGCGCTGCGTGAGGAACTTGCGCTTGGTCTCCTCGTCGACCTTGACCTCGGGGTAGACCTCGAACATGCGCTCGGGGTCGACCGCGAACTGGCCGAAGAAGTTGTCCTGCGACTTGTAGTAGCCGCCGAACCACTGCCACTTCACGACGTTCGCGATGCCTTCGACCTGTGCGATCTTCTGCTGGTAGGCGAGCGGAATGTCGACGAACAAGCTGATCGAGCTCATCACGACGAGGCGCGTCGAGCTCGCGGCTGCGAGGCCGGATTGGAGCGTCGTGACGATCGACGTCAGAACGCACACGAGGAACAAGGCGACCCCGACCGAGACGGCGGTGATGCCGGAGCGGATCGGGTGGCTGGAGAGGTTGCGCAGGACGAGCTTGAACACGTGGGGCTCCTGAAAGCTCGCTCAGCCGGCCGCGACCGGCTGGTTGTGTTCGATGCGACCGAGCTGACCCTTGTCGAGGTGCACGATCGACTGCGCGCGCTCCGCGGCGTGCGGGTCGTGCGTCACCATCAGGATCGTCTTCTTGAACTCGCGGTTCAGGCGCCCGAGCAGGTCGAGCACCTGCTCCGCGCTCTTTCGGTCGAGATCGCCCGTCGGTTCGTCGGCGAGGATCACCTTCGGATCGGTGGCGATGGCGCGCGCGATCGCGACGCGCTGCTCCTGACCGCCCGAGAGCTGCCGAGGCCGGTGGTCCATGCGATCGCCCAAGCCCACGAGCTTGAGCGCGGTCTCCGCCTGCGTGCGGCGCTGTGCGCGCGACAGGGGCGTGAGCTTGAGCGGCAGTTCGACGTTCTCGCGCGCGGTCAGGACCGGGATCAGGTTGAAGCCTTGGAAGACGAAACCGACGTTCGCGCCGCGCCATGCCGCAAGGTCCGCGCCCGTGAGCTGTGCGAGGTCTTCGCCCGCGACCACGAGCTCGCCCGAGTCCGGCGAGTCGAGCCCGCCGATCAGGTTGAGCAGCGTCGTCTTGCCCGAGCCCGAAGGCCCCATCAGCGCGTAGAAACGGCCCTCTTCCATCTCGAGGTTGAGGTTGTCGAGCACCGTCAACGTTTCGCCCCCGCGCTGGTAGCGCTTGGTCAAGTTGCGGACACGGATCATCGCCTGCGACATCGCTCTCAGCCCTTCACGCGGACGCGGTCGCCGTCCACGAGTTGCGGCGGCGGCTGGTCGACCAGTCGCTCACCTCCCTGCAGTCCCGAGCGCACGACGGCACGCCCGTTTTTCTCCGCGCCGAGCTGCAGCGCGCGCTGACGCACGACATCGCGCTCGAGCAAGAACACGTGCGGCTTGCCGTCGATCGGCACCACCGCCGAGAGCGGTACGAGCACCGTGGTCTCGCTCTCGCTCGCGGCTTGCGTGGCCTCGGCCCGAGCGGCGGCCCCGAACACGATGCGTGCGCCCATCTCGGGCCGCAGGCGCTCGTCGGGCGCGTCGAAGCGCACGCGCACTTCCACGGTGGCCTTCTGGCGGTTGGCGGTGGGCCAAATGCGCGAAACACGGCCCGCATAGGGCCGATCCGAATACGCGTCGAGGTAGATCGTCGCCGCGTCGCCGACCACCGCCGCGCTCAAGTTCGTCTCGGGCAGCTCGACCTGCACTTCGAGCGTTGCGAAGTCGACCATCGTCGCGACCGAGCCGCGTGCGTTTCCGCCGACGGAATTGGGACTCACGACCTCGCCGACCTCGGCGTCTTTCAGGACCACCACGCCGTCGAACGGCGCGCGCACTTCGGTCTTGTCGAGCGTCGCCTGAGCCGCCTCGCGGTTGGCGGCGAGCACCGGCAAGCGAGCTTGGGCTTCTACGAGCGCCGCGCGCAGCGCCGAGAGCTCGCTGTCCAGCTGGGCCCGCGCCGCTTGGGCTGCGCGCAGTGCAGCGGAGGAGGCGCCGATGCCGCCTTCGACGCGGATCAGGTCCGAGCGTGCGTCGTCGACAGCCTGCTGCGTACCGACGCCGTCTTTCACGAGCGACTCTGCGCGCGCAAGCCGCGTTCGCGAGAGCTCGATCTGCCGCTCTTGCTCGCGCTGCGTCTCGCGCACGCGCTCGACTTCTGCGTCGAGGCGCGGCGTGTTCGCGGAATTCGCGTCGAGCTGTGCCTTGACGCGGGCGATGGTCGACTCCTGCGCCGCGATCTCGGCCTCGACTGCGCGCAGCGACGCGCGATACTCGTCGGAGAAGAGCCGAGCCACGACGTCGCCCTTCTTCACCACCGAGCCTTCGGTGACGTTGAGCTCGACGATGCGCCCGGGGGTGTCGGCGGAGAGCGCCGCGCGGCGGCTCGCCACGATGTAGCCGTTGGCCGCAGCCCCGCTGACCGCGCTCGCCGCGCCCGCGCTCTGCTTGAGAGCCGAGGTCACGCGCACCTCGGGTAGGTTCAGGCGCTCGAACAGGCCGACGAGCGGCCCGCGGAAGAGCACCAGAGCGCCCGCAAGCAGCGCCAGCGTCAGCAGCTTGCCGAGCCAGCCCCCCGAGCCGGGGCGGCGGGACT
>JBIKYW010000160.1:0-6845 GCA_044355055.1 Planctomycetota bacterium
TTGAAGTAGCGCTGCACGTGCTCGTCGAGCAGCGCCTTGCAGTGGGGGCAGTGTCGGCCGCGGAGCTCGAAGGGGATCACGCCTTCGCATTCCATGCAGTAGAAGTTTCGCTCGGCACCGCCGCTCTCGACGCCCGGCTTTCGCGAGCGCTCGAGGTAGTACTCCAGCGCTTCGCGGTTGCGCTCCTTGCGCGTGCGCGACCAGTGCTGGTCGCTCATGTTTCCGTAGCTCGGCGGGCGCTGCTCGGAATCCATCGCGCGTGCCTTCCGTCGAGCCTAGAAGCCGAGCTGCAGGCCGAGGTAGGGGCCGGAGAAGCTGGCGTCGAAGTCGACGTTGTCGAAGTCGTCCTCGTAGGCGACGTCGAAGGACGTGCTGCGCCAGCCGACGACCAGCGCGCCGTGGAACGAGCCGTGGCTGCCGAAGAGGGCGTACTTGGCGTTGAGGTCGAGGTCGAGGAAGGTGGCTTCGTCGCCGTCGTAGTCGACGGAGACTCCGGCCGCGACGGCCTCTAGGTCGAGCTTCCAGACGCGGACCCCCGCGCGCGCAGCGACGACCGGCAGCGGAATGAACTCGTCGAAGTCCTGCTTGGCGACGAGGCCGGAGGTCGGCGTGACGGCGGCGTCGAGGTCGAGCACGAGCGCTCCGAGCCCGATCCCGAGCTCGACGGTGTCGGTCGGCGCGAAGTCGAAGGTGAAGTACGCGCGGTGCATGGCGAGATCGAGCTCGCTCGAGACCGCCTCGCCTGCGGAGATGTCGCCGAAGTCGACATCGAGCGTGCCGCTGCCATCCCAGCTCGCCGACTGCGTCGCGACCACCAAATGCGGCATGCCCCACTTGAAGTCGAACTTGGCCCCGAGCACTCCCTCGCGCTCGTCGAGACCGAGCGTCGAGAGCGAGGTGTCGGCGACGGGAGTGCCCGCGTTGGCGAGGCCGATGTCGCCCTCGGGCTTGAGGAACGTGTAGCTCGGCGAGCCCGTGATCTGGGGGGCAGAACAGGCCGTGAGAGCGAGAGCAGCGAGCGTCAGCAGAGTGCGCATGGGTAGGGAGAGGTTCGCTCGAGAAATAGGGGACGAGTGGGCAAGTTGCCTGAGGCTGTCGCCGATGTCCACCCTGCGGAAGGGGATCTGGAATGATCGATGCCATCGAACGTGAGTACGAGCTCCAGCCCACGCCGCCGCGCGTCGTCGGGCCCGGTCGACGCGAGCAGGCCTATCTGGACAAGATCGCTCGGCTGGAGCGCCGCGAAGAGGAGGCTGCGAACGAGGCGGAACGACTCGCGCGCGAGCTCGTCTGGGCGGAGCGCGTAGAGCGCGGAACCCAGCGCCGCGTCGAGCGGATCGAGGCGGAGTTCGAGCGGGTCCGCGCGGCGGCCGAGCAGTCGGAGCAGGCACAAAAGCGCCTCTTGCTCGCTCTCGGCGCCTTGCAGCGCGACAACGAGCACCTGCGGCAGCAGGTGGCCGCCCTCGGTGCGGGCGAGACTCCGAAGCTCGGTCCCGGCCGCTCTCGTCGTTCGGCGGAGGCCGCGTCGCGGCCCCTCTGGAAGCGGCTTCTCGGCCTGTGAGGCTGCGGGCGCTTGACAAGCGCGCAGGCGAGTCCGATCCTCTCGGCCCTCGCAGCCGCTCCGGCGGCGGCGGGCCCGACCTTCGCCACGAGGTCGGTGCGCAGCGATCTTGAACGGTGGGCGTAGCTCAGTCGGTTAGAGCACGAGGTTGTGGTCCTCGGGGTCGGGGGTTCGAGTCCCCTCGCTCACCCCATCCTCTCGCGGCGAGGGTGACCGCTGTCCTTGACTAGCGCGCGGTCTGGGCTTTCAGGTCTTCGCAGGCGGGTCGCGTTTCCGGGGGTGCGATTCCGGTAGCGTTTTCGGGACTCGCTGGCCATTTCTAGTGTTTCAGCGTGGAAACATGAAAGCGCCTCAAGCGCCCGCGATCGGGGGACGAAAGCGGTGCTGTGTGGATCTCGGGCTCCCTGGAGGGGGCTTGGAACCCACGCTCAACCGCAGCTCCGGTTTCAGCCGGGAAACAGATCCCCATGGGCGAGATGGACGACGTCGTATCCGAGTTCCTCGTGGAGAGCCACGAGAACCTCGACCGGCTGGACACCGATCTTCTGGCGCTGGAGTCCAACCCCAATGCGCGGGAGATGCTGGCGAGCATTTTCCGCTCGATCCACACGATTAAGGGCACCTGCGGCTTCCTTGGCTACGGCCGCCTCGAATCCCTGACGCACGTGGGAGAGAACCTGCTCTCGCTCCTGCGCGATGGCAAGGTGGGCGTGGACTCGGAGACCACGACGGCGCTGCTCGCGCTGGTCGACGCGACGCGTCGCATGCTTGGCAACATCGAGAAGCAGGGCTCGGAAGGTCCCGATGAGTTCCTCGAGCTCAAGGAGACCCTGACGCGCCTGCAGGGGGAGTTCGCCAAGCCCGCGAAGAAGAGCGCGCCCGCGACCCCGGCCACCGCGTCCGTCGCGAGCGTGCCGACGTCCCCCGTGAGCGCTCCCGCGCCAGCGCCTGCGGCAGCAGCCGCTGCGCCCACGCCGAGCGCGCCTCCGGCTCCAGTGGCAGCTTCGAGTCCGGCTGCGACCGCGGCTGCACCGAGTGAGGCACCGCGCGCGCAGGGCGAGCACTCGGTCGCGGACAACTCGATCCGCGTCGACGTCGGCCAGCTCGACAAGCTGATGAACTTGGTCGGCGAGCTGGTGCTCGCGCGCAACCAAGTGCTGCAGTTCACCACGGGTTCGAGCGACAACGGATTCCTCGCGACGACGCAGCGTCTCAACCTGATCACGACCGAGCTGCAAGAGAGCGTCATGAAGACGCGCATGCAGCCGATCTCGAACGTCTGGAGCAAGCTGCCGCGCGTCGTGCGCGACTTGTCGCAGTCGCTCGGCAAGAAGATTCGTGTCGAGATGGACGGCAAGGAGACCGAGCTCGACAAGACGATCCTCGAGGCGATCAAGGATCCGCTGACGCACATCGTGCGCAACTCCTGCGACCACGGCATCGAAACGCCCGAGGTTCGCGCCCAGCGCGGCAAGCCCGCCGAGGGCGTGCTCGCTCTGCGCGCGTTCCACGAAGGCGGTCAAGTCATCATCGAGATCTCCGACGACGGGGGCGGCATCGACGTCGAGCGCGTCAAGCGCAAGGCGGTCGCGAACGGCATCCTCACGCAGGAGCAAGCGTCGCGGATGGGCGAGCGCGAAGCGTGCATGCTGATCTTCGCGCCGGGCCTCTCGACCGCGGCTGCGGTCACCAACGTCAGCGGCCGCGGCGTCGGGATGGACGTCGTGCGCTCGAACATCGAGAAGACTGGTGGACAGGTCGACCTGCAGAACCGCTTCCTCGAAGGCCTGACGATCCGCATCAAGATTCCCCTGACGCTCGCGATCATTCCGGCGCTGGTGGTCGTCACCGGTGCCGAGCGGTTCGCGATCCCGCAGGTCTCGCTGCTCGAGCTCGTCCGCCTCGAAGGCGAAGCTGCACGCTCGGGCATCGAGCTCATCGAAGGCAGCCCCGTGTATCGCCTCCGCGGAGCACTGCTGCCGCTCGTCTATCTCGATCGCGAGCTGGGGCTGAAGGCGGCGCAGGGCGGAGACGATGCGGTCAACATCGTCGTGCTGCAGGCCGACGACCGCCACTTTGGACTCGTCGTCGACCGCATCTGCGACACCGAGGAGATCGTCGTCAAGCCGCTGGGCAAGCTGCTCAAGGGGCTCGCGACGTTCGCGGGCGCCACGATCATGGGCGACGGCAAGGTGGCCTTGATCCTCGACGTCATGGGCATCGCCCAGCGCGCGCGAGTCATCAGCGAGGCGCGCGAGCGTGCCGCGATGTCGCTCGCGGGATCGTCGGACTCCGCCGAGGGCGAGAAGAAGCGCCTGCTCCTGTTCAGCATGGGCGGCGGCCAGCGCATGGCAGCACCGCTCGAAGAGGCCGCGCGCCTCGAAGAGTTTAGTGCAGAGCAGGTCGAGTTCTCCGGCAGCCAGCGCGTCGTTCAGTACCGAGACGACATCCTTCCGCTGATCTCGCTCGCCGAGCAATTCGGCCGCGGCGAGGTCTCTGCGGAAGGTCGACCTGTCCAAGTCGTCGTCGTGCGCGAGGGCGAACGCAGCTACGGGCTCGTGGTCGAGCGCATCCTCGACATCGTCGAGCAGGAGTTGAAGGTGCAGCGGCGTGCTCCGCGCGTCGGACTGCAAGGGACGGCTGTGATCGGCGGCAAGGTCACGGACCTCTTGGACATCGCCGCCGTCGTGCGGCGCTTCGAGCACGAGTGCCAAGCCCAAGCCCAGGCCCACTGAGAACGGAGAGAGCCCCACATGAGCAAGCCGCGCCAGTTCTGCACGTTCTACCTCGATCGCTCGCTCTACGGCGTCGAGGTGAACAAGGTTCAAGAGGTCCTGCGCGACCAGGAGATGACCCCGGTCCCGCTCGCGCCGGACGTCGTGCGTGGTCTGATCAACCTGCGCGGTCAGATCGTGACCGCGATCGATCTGCGACGGCGGATCGGACGCGCTGCGCGCGCCTGCGGCGAGCGCTCGATGAACGTCGTGCTGCGCACGGAGGAAGGCGCCGTGTCGCTGCTCGTCGACGAGATCGGCGACGTCGTCGAGGTCGAAGACTCGATCCTCGAACGTCCGCCGGAAAACCTGCGCGGAGTCTCGCGCGAGCTGATCTCGCGCGTCGCCAAGCTCGACCGCGAGCTCTTGATCCTGCTGGACACCGAGCGTGTGCTCGCCGTCCCCTCCGAGGCCTGAAAGAAACAACCACGAAGGCTCCCAACGAGGTTTCAACGTGCGTGCACTCGTCATCGATGACTCGGCCGTGATCCGCACGGTCTTGACGCGCATCCTCACCAACCTCGGCTTCGAGGTGGTGCAGGCGGCGCATGGGAAGGAAGCCCTCGAGCGTCTTCGCGGCGGTCCGCTGCCCGCGATCGCGCTCGTCGACTGGAACATGCCCGAGATGAACGGCTACGAGTTCATCCGGAGCGTGCGTGCGACGGCGGAGTGGCGCGACTTGCCGCTGATGATGGTCACGACCGAGACCGAGATGGAGCAGGTCGTGAAGGCGCTCGCCGCCGGAGCCAACGAGTACCTGATGAAGCCGTTCACGCCCGAGATGGTGGAGGAGAAGCTGCAGCTCCTCGGGATCACGGGGAGCTAGCGACCCATGGGGCGAATCCGTGTAGCCGTGATCGATGACTCCGCGCTCGCGCGCAAGGTCCTGAAAGAGGGCCTTGCCGGCGCGGACGATCTCGAGCTGTGCGCCGCGGTCGGTGCGACGAGCTTGGCTCTGGCCAAGTGCGCGACCGAGCGCCCCGATGTGATCGTGCTCGACCTGTGCATGGCGGACGAGGATTGGCGCGACTCGCTCGCGAAGCTGCGGCGAGCCTTTCCCCTGGCCCGACTGATCGCGCTCGCTCCCGCGAGCCTCGACGGTCGAGCCGCGCTCGAGCAGGCTCTCGCTGCGGGCGCGAGTGATTCCCTCACACGTCCGGAGAGCGATGCCGCCTTGAGCGTCTCGGCCCGCGCGTTCGGGATCGAGCTCGTGAGCAAGGTACGCGGCGGCTCGGCTCGCGCTCCGTCGCCGAGCGTCGCAAGAATGTCCGTGCCAGCTCCGACGGTCGTTGCGCGTCCCGCGCCGCCGCCGGCTCCGCGCAGCAAGCCGCGCCTGCGCATCGACGTGCTTGCGATCGGCGTGTCGACGGGCGGCCCCAACGCGCTGACCGAGTTTCTTCCGGCGCTCCCGGCCGACTTCCCTGTTCCGATCGTGCTCGTCCAGCACATGCCTCCGGGCTTCACCGCCAACCTCGCCAACAACCTCGACCAGCGTTGTCGTGTGCGAGTCCGCGAAGCCGCCGAGGGGGATGCGCTCGCTGCGGGACAGGTCTTGATCGCTCCGGGCGATTACCACATGGCGCTCGTGCGCCGCGCGGGTGGCGTGCACGCCACGCTGCACCAAGGTCCGCCCGAGAACTTCTGCCGCCCTGCGGTGGATGTGTTGTTCCGCTCCGTCGCCGAGGTCTTCGCAGGCAACGTCATGTGCCTGGTGCTGACCGGCATGGGGCAGGATGGGATGCTCGGCGCCGAGGTCATCGGAACTGCGGGGGGCATCGTCCTCGCGCAGGACGAGGCTTCGAGCGTCGTGTGGGGAATGCCCGGAGCCGTGGTGCGTGCAGGATTGGCGGACGCCGTCTTGCCGCTCAAGGAGCTTGCGGGCGAGGTCGACCGCCGCGTGCGCGAGTCGCGCGGCGCCTACGCGAGGGGTGCGTGATGGGGATCAGCGCCGAAGAGTTCAAGTTCGTGTCCGATTTCATCCGTGCCGAGGCCGCGATCGTGCTCGAGCCCGGCAAGGAGTATCTGGTCGAGACGCGGCTCGGTCCCGTCGCGTTCCAGCAGGGCATGCGCACCATCCACGCCTTGATCGCCGAGCTGCGCACGCGCAGGAACCCTGCGCTCTTGACGCGCGTCGTCGATGCGCTCACGACGAACGAGACCTCGTTCTTCCGCGATGTCGCGCCCTTCGAGCACCTGCGCAAGAAGGTGTTTCCGGAGCTGATCGAACGTCGTCGCGCCGAACGCAAGCTCTCGATCTGGTGCGCCGCCGCATCGACGGGGCAGGAGCCCTACTCGATGGCGATGCTCCTGCGGGAGAACTTCCCCGAGCTCGCAGGCTGGCGCGTGGAGTTTCTCGCGACGGACATCTCGACGCAGGTGCTCGCGAAGGCGCGCGAAGGCGTGTACAGCCAGTTGGAAGTCAACCGCGGCTTGCCGGCACCGCTGCTCGTCAAGTACTTCAAGAAGAGCGGGCTCGAGTGGCAGGTCGACGAGAAGCTGCGCTCACAGAT
>JBIKYW010000006.1:0-20993 GCA_044355055.1 Planctomycetota bacterium
TCTGTTCGCGGCCATTCTGGCGAGCATCTTCCTGCTCTCGAGGCTGTTCCAGATCGCGCGCAAGGACAAGAGCTACTACACCAGCCTGACCCGCATGACCTACGGGGTGCTGTGCTTTGGCGTGATCTTCTCGACCGTCGGCACGATCCTCGGTGGCATCTGGGCCAACGACAGCTGGGGGCGCTTCTGGGGCTGGGACCCCAAGGAAAACGGCGCGCTGCTGATCTGCCTGTCGCAGATCCTCATCCTGCACGCCCGCATGGGCGGCTACGTGCGCGACTTCGGCATCCAGATGCTCGCGGCATTCGGCGGCACCGTGGTGGCGTTCTCGTGGTTCGGCGTGAACCTGCTCGGCGTCGGCCTGCACAGCTACGGCTTCACGAGCGGCATCCACACGGCGCTGTGGACGTACTACGGACTGCAGTGGGGCTTGATGGCGGTCGCCGGGGTGCATCACCTGTACGAGCGAGCGCGCGACGCGGCGGTGGCCGAAGCGCTGCGCGCGAACACGAACCAGGGCGAACCCAAGGCGCACTGAGCGGCGTTTCAAGTCAGCGCGAAAGCGAGCGCGGCGTCGCGGGCGTGAGTCGCCTGCGACGCCGCGCTGATTTGGAGCGGGGAAGTCCCGCGCGCGCTCAGGGCGCGATCGTGAAGCGCACGGCGTTGGTGAGGCCCGTGAGGCTCGGACTGCCCGGGTCGCGCGACCAAATCTGGGCGAAGACCGCGCGACCGGGGAGCAGACCGGGATCGATCTGCGAGCGGATCAGCGCGTTGAAGTCGAAGCTGTAGCTGCCGGTGCAGTCCGTGCCGGACGCGCTTCCGCCCGAAGACTGGTTCACGCTGCGGAATGTCGGCGGCGCGATGCACTTGATCCCGCCCTGGAACGGAGTCGCCGCCGCGGCGTAGCCGTAGAACGCGAGGCCCGTCTTCTGGCTGATCACGTTGCTGGCGCCGACGAGGAACGGCTGACCGTTGGTCCAGCTCGCCGTACCCGTGAAGTTGACCGCAGGCGTGCAGCCGAGGCTGTTGACCTTGGCGGTGCAGTAGGTGCTCGTCGTCGGAACCGACCACGAGCCACGCACCGTGCCGTTGATCGTGATCGAGCCACTCACGCCGCTCGTCGGATCGGCGAACGGGAAGGTGGTGTTCACCGGCATGACGAGGTTCAGCGTGCTCCCGACTTGCGTCAGCGTGCCGTTCTGCGGAGTCGGCGCAGACTGTTGGCCCGTGAGATCCGAGACGGTGGTCTGTCCCGCGGCGACCGTCGTCATCGTGCCGGAGAGGTAGGTCATCGTGACCGTGGCGGTGAATGCGCCGTTGGCAGCCACCGCGAACTGCGGCGCTGTGATCTTCAAGTGCAGGTTGTCGATCGCGAGCGTCGCGAGCGGCGGCAGGAACGGAATCGGATTGTTGATCTTGCCGCGAATGTTCGGAACGACCGCGGCGTCACCGGTACCCGGGAAGTCCGCCGAGGCGATGGCGTCATTGGCGAGCGGATAGATGCGCAATCCGCTCGTACCCGCAAGCTGGAATGCGTTCGACGGGTTGCCGACGATCGCACCGAACGAGCTCGTCCCCGACCACGTGAAGTTCGACTGGGGCTGGTTGATGTTGAAGCTCAGGTCGGTCTGAGCGACGGCCGGGGCGCCGAGGACCGCGACGAGAGCGGCACGCTGAAGCAGGTGGACGAGCATGGAGTGACTCTGGTTTGCGGGGAAAGCAGCGCGGACGTCGGCGAGGTGCACGCACCGGCGAGCTGCGAGGAAATGGCAAGTGCCGTGCCACCCCAGAGGGGTGACGGCAGCGACGGAGGCCACGCCCTGCTCGTACGAAAGCGTGCGCAATCGCACGTCCAAAATGTAGCAGCCCGCACGGGGACGGGGGGCGCGGGTGCGCCAAAAGAGCGCCCGCCCCCTTCCGCGGCACTTCCAGCGCCGCCGAGGGACTAAAAATCCTGCCTCGACTAGCCGAAGCGACCCGAGATGTAGTCCTCGGTTTCCTTGAGGTGCGGCTGCAGGAAGATGTCCTGCGTAGGGCCGTACTCGACGAGGCGACCGAGGTACATGAAGGCCGTGAAGTCGCTCGAGCGCGAGGCCTGCTGCATGTTGTGCGTGACCATCAGAATCGAGTAGTTGCCCTTCAACTCCTCGATCAGATCTTCGATGCGAGCTGTCGCGATCGGGTCGAGCGCCGAGCACGGCTCGTCGAGGAGCAGCACCTCGGGCTCGGCCGAGATCGCGCGCGCGATGCACAGACGCTGCTGTTGTCCGCCGGAGAGGCGCAGCGCGCTGTCGTGCAGGCGATCCTTCACCTCGTCCCACAAGCCTGCGCCGCGCAGGCTGGACTCGCACACTTCCGCGAGCACGCGCTTGTCGCGCTCGCCGTCGATACGCAGCGGATACACGACGTTCTCGAAGATGCTCATCGGGAACGGGTTCGGCTTCTGGAACACCATGCCGATGCGCTTGCGCAGCTCGATGACGTCCTGCCCCGCGGCGTAGATCGAGTCGCCGTTCAAGCGCATCTCGCCTTCGATGCGCACGGAGTCGATCAAGTCGTTCATGCGGTTGACCGAGCGCAAGAGCGTCGACTTGCCGCAGCCCGAAGGACCGATCAACGCCGTCACCTTGCCGCGCGGAACGGAAAGCGAGATCGAGTGGAGAGCGCGGGACTTCCCGTACCACAGGTCGAAGCGCTCGATCTCCAGCACGTGCTCTTCGCTGGCGAGCGCGGCGTGGACCTCGGGCGGGAAGGGCTCGTTCTTCGAGATCGCTTCGAAGATCTTGCCGGAGATCGCAGGGGCGTAGTTCATGGGATTCTTGCGGCGGCGATCAGAGCTGGTTGCCTTGGAAACGGCGGCGCAGGCGCGCGCGGATCCAGATCGCGAGGAGGTTGAGCGTGACCACGAGCGCGATCAGGAGCAGCGTCGTGGTGTAGACCATCGGCTTCGCGGCTTCGCTGTTTTGGCTCTGGAAGCCGAGGTCGTAGATGTGGAAACCCAAGTGCATGAAGCTGCGCTCGGGGTGCAAGAAGGGCGCCGTCGCATCGAGCGGCAGCTCGGGCGCGAGCTTGACAGCGCCCACGAGCATGAGCGGCGCAACCTCGCCCGCACCGCGCGCGAGCGCGAGGATCATGCCCGTCATGATGCCGGGCATTGCGCGCGGCAAGACGATGCGCCAGATGGTCTGCCACTTCGTCGCGCCGCACGCATAGGAACCCTCGCGCATCGAGCTGGGCACGCTGGAGAGCGCCTCTTCGGTGGGCACGATCACGACGGGCAAGGTCAGCAAGGCGAGGGTCAGCGAAGCCCACACGAGCCCGCCCTTGCCATAGGTCGGAGTCGGCAGCTTCGCGGCGAACAGCAGCTCGTCGATCTGGACACCGACGATGTAGCAGAAGAAACCAAGTCCGAAGACGCCGAACACGATGCTCGG
The DNA here is from genome assembly GCA_044355055.1 of Planctomycetota bacterium. GTDB lineage: Bacteria > Planctomycetota > UBA1135 > UBA1135 > F1-120-MAGs118. The sequence goes on from JBIKYW010000006.1 coordinate 3,435, forward strand.
CACGCCGGCGAGGTTGTTGATCGCGATGCGCACCGCGCTGACGATCGGGCCGGGCTTGGCGTACTCGCGCAGATAGAGCGCCGCGAGCACTCCGAACGGAACGACGAGCACCGCCATGATGAGCGTCATCAAGACCGTGCCAAAGATCGCCGGAAAGACGCCGCCTTCGCTGTTCGCTTCGCGCGGCTCGTCGAACAAGAACTCTGCCGTGCGCGAGAGGTACACGCCGATGCGCTCGCCCGTGCTGAGCCGATTCGGCGGGAAGGCACGCACGATCTCCTCGAGCGCGATCGTGCTGCGCATGCCATCGGCGGTGTCGAGCTCGAGCGAGTAGCGCGCGTTCGCCGTGCGAAGCTCGGCAATCTCCACCTGTAGACGACGGAACTCGGCCTCCGCCGCAGCCGCGACTTCCGCGCTGGCCGCGCGCGCGGTGCTGGCCTGCTCGGAATCGGGACCGTCCCCCAGCTCCGCCTCGCGCGCGCGCAGTCGCGCCGCTTCGATGCGGTGATTGACCGCTCCGATCTCGACGACTTCGAGCTCGTGGCGTCGCTCCCAACGCGCGCGAACCTCGGAATGATGCTCCTCGAAGCGGCTCCACACTTCCTCGGGCGCGGCTTCGGTGCGCGCCCCATCGATCGTGATCGCACGAGGCGTGCCGTAGAAGCGTCCCCACGAGAGGCGCTCCAAGAGCAGCATCCACTCCGGCTCGCTCTCCTGCGCAACCTCGAGGTCGTTGACCCAGTTGAAGTGCGTGCCCGACACCTCGTAGTTGCCCGTCCGCAGCATGCGACGACGCACGGAGCCACTGCCGCGCTCCATTTCGCTGCGCGCACTCGCGCGAGCGACCTCGGGCAGCGCATCGACCACACTCGACTCCGGCCGATAGCTCTCGGTGACGGCAACCTCGCCCGCCAGCGTCCGCCCCGCGTGGGTCGTCACCTGCACGAGCTGTCCCGGCCAAAACGTGGGAAGGCCCTGCCAGACCACCAGCGCGAGCAGCCCGAGAATCATCACGGTCGCGATCGCCAGAGCACCGCCGGTGAGCCAAACCATGGGCTCTCCGTGCGAGAGCAGCGACGTCGTGCGCGGAGCCCCGCGACGGCGCGGCGCTCGCACCTTGCGATCTTCGCGCGCTCGGAGGTTCGCTTCACTCACAGTTGGAACGCTCGCTTTCGGAAGCGCTGGCGCACGATCTCGGCGGCGGTGTTCACGAGGAACGTGATCGCGAAGAGTGTGAGCGCCGCGAGAAACAGCGTGCGGTAGTGAGTCGAGCCTTCGACGGCCTCGGGCAGCTCGACGGCAATGTTCGCCGAGAGCGTGCGGAAGCCGTTGAACATGTTCCAGTCGAGGACCGGCGTGTTGCCCGCGGCCATCAGCACGATCATCGTCTCGCCGACCGCGCGTCCGAGTCCGACCATGACTGCCGAGAAGAGTCCGCTCGCCGCCGTCGGAACGATGACGCGCACCGCGGTCTGCCAAGGTGTTGCGCCCGCGCCGAGCGAAGCGAGTCGAAGGTGGCTCGGAACTGAGTTGAGCGCATCCTCCGCGAGCGTGTAGATCAGCGGAATGATCGCGAAGCCCATGATGAAACCGACCACGAGCGCGTTGCGCTGCACGTAGGTGTCGACGATCGAACCGCGCGGGTCGAAGCCAGCGGCGTCGAGGAGCTTCGCGACGACGGCGGCGAGCGCGAGTGTGGCGAGCAGGGTTGCGAGGAAGTGCGCGAGCTCGAGACGCGCGCAGGCTTCGCGTGTCCAAGACAGCGAGAGTCGCCGCGTCCAAGGCGCCACGAAGCTGCCTGAGAACAGCGCGACCGCGGCCGCGGCCAGCGGAATCAGGAGCAGCAGCCAGCCTCCGAAAGCGGCCCCGCGCGAGCCATCGAGCCAAGTCCCGATGTCGCCTTCGAACAGCGCGCGCTCCACGCTCGGCCCGAGCAACGCCGCGGCCAACAGTCCGCAGGGGATGCTCGCGAGAATCGCGGCAAACCGCTGCCCACCCTGCCAACGAACCGCGAGCCCTTGCGGCAAGAGCTGCCAGAGGTGCGCGCCCGTGAGGATCGCGGCAGGCACGGTGTAGAACGCGAGCAGGACCTGCGCGAGCGTGCCCTGCACGATCGGAGCGATCACGATCGCCGAGAGGAAGCCGAGCACCACGCTCGGGAGGCTCGCCATGATCTCGATGGTCGACTTCAGCCCGACGCGCATGCGCGGCGCGAGGAACTCGCTCGAGAAAATCGCGGCAAGCAGCGCGAGAGGCACGCCGAACAGCAGCGAGTAGAACGTGGCCTTCAGTGTGCCGAAAATCAGCGGAATCAATCCGAGCTTCGGCTCGAAGTCGTCCGTGCCGCTCGACGACTGCCAGACATGTTCGGGCTCTTCGTAGTTTTCGTACCACACCGGCGAGAAGAGCGCCGCGACGCTGGCCTCGGGATGCGGCGCATCGAGTTGCCACGCCTCGAGTCCCGAGGCCGTGCGGGCCGTCAGAATGTCCTCGCGCGGGGCCATGCAGAGCACGGCCGCGGCAGATCCATCCGACGTCCGCGCGCGAGCGAGCTCCACACCACTGGTCGCATAGAACACGCGCACGTCGCCGCTGGCGTAGCTCGCCGCGAACATGCGCGAGGCCGCGGAGGGCGCGATTGCGGTGACGGGCGCAGGGCCGTTCTCGATGCGATGGCCGCAGGCCATGCGCGCTCCGTCGAGCGTGCCCGCATCCTCGGGCTTGATGCGGAACCATGCGTTGACGCGCCCGAGCGAGTCTCCCACGAGCAGGGTGCGCTTCCCCGCGAGAAACGCGAGCGCTGTCACTTCGCCGCCCGTCTCCGGGACGATGTCGAGCACTTCTGCCTCGATCGGCGCACTGAAGTCGCGCACGTCGAAGCGCGAGAGTCGGCCATCGCGCCACGCGAGGAGCACGTTGTCCCCCGCGCCCATGATGCGCAACGCGAAGGGTGGCGGGCGATTCGCACCGATGCTCAGCGGCGAATAGGGAAGCTCGCAGGACGCGAGCTCGAGCGTGACGTCGCCGGTCAGCAGGTTCTCACTGCGGTGGACGACCGAGAGCGCGAGCTTGCCGTCGGCGCACAAAGTCGCGACCGCGGGGCCCGAGGGCAGCTGCGTCGAGTCGATGAGCACGATCGAGGAGCCGAGTTGAATCGGCGGCTCGAGCGCGACTTCGAGCGCGAGCCTGCGCAGCTGTCCTTCTGCGGTTCGCTCGACGAGGCTGGCGGCATCGAGATGGCTCGTCCCCGGAGTCAGCGCGCGGTCGAGCTCGCTCGCAGCCTCTTCGGCCATGAACTGCGCCGAGATCGCGATGCGCCCGAGACGCAGCGTGCCGTCCGCGAAACCGAACGCCACGGCGCCGTCTTCGGGGTTGCAAGAAACGGCGCTTGGAACCGCGCCTTCGAACAACGTGCGCGACTCGAGCCGGACGCCGTCCCCGAGAGCGACGAGGTCGACCACACCATCCGAGCGCAGGCTCCACTCCAGCCGACCGTACTCGTCGACGCCGGAGTGTACGACGCTCGGTCCGCGCGGTTGCACGCTCGCGCCACTCCCGCGCAGGTCGGCTCCGCCGAAGAGCGGTGCCACGACCCACGCGAGAAAGAGGCAGATCGCTCCGACCGCGACGATCGTGAGCACTCCGCCGATGGTGATGGCCGCGCGCGCGAGCCGCTCCGCGGTTTTCACGGCAGCTCGCGTCGTACGCTGCTTGCGCGCACGTTTCACGGGAGTCGCGGGCTGCGGTGTCGTGCTCAAGGGCTCAGGTCTCGGTGCGTGCCGCGGCAGCGCGCTCCAAGTCCGCGCTGAAACTCACTTCGCGGCGCCGGCCTCGACCACGGGCAGCTCGATGCCGCACTGCTTGAGCGCGTCGAACGCGATCTTTGCCGGCACGGGGAAGTAGCCGTCCTTCAGGACGTCCGCCTGACCCTTCTGGCTGAAGACGTAGCGCACGAACTCACGGCGCAGAGGGTCGAGCGCGACACCGGGCTTGCGGTTGACGTACACGTAGAGGAAGCGTGCGAGCGGGTAGGTACCCGAGTACGCATTCTCCGGATTCGCCTGGACCGCGGCAGCCTTGCCATCGCGCGAGAGCGGGACCGCGCGCACGTCGGCCGTCATGTAGCCGATGCCGCTGTAGCCGATCGCGTACTTGTCGCTCGCGATGCCCTGCACGACCGAGGAGCTGCCCGGCTGCTCCTTGACGGAGTCCTTGTAGTCGCCGTTCTTGAGGGCGTGCTCCTTGAAGTAGCCATAGGTGCCGGACGCGCTGTTGCGGCCGTAGAGGCTGATGGGCTTGTCCGCCCACTCGCCCGTGAGACCGAGGTCGCCCCACTTCGCGACGTCGTTCTGGAGGCCGCCGTTGCGCGTCTTCGAGAAGATCGCGTCGACCTGAGCCATCGAGAGCGAGGCGATCGGGTTGTCCTTGTGCACGTAGACCGCGAGCATGTCGATCGCCGTCGGCAAGCCGACCGGCTTGTAGCCAAAGGCCTTCTCGAAGTCGGTCTGCTCCTTGTCCTTCATCGGGCGCGACATGGGGCCAAAGCTGGCCGTACCGGCGATCAGCGCGGCCGGCGCCGTCGACGAGCCCTTGCCCTCGATCTCGATGCCGACGTTGGGGTACATCGAGCGGAAGCCCTCGGCCCACAGCGTCATCAAGTTGTTCATCGTGTCCGAGCCGATGCTCTTCACGGATCCGGACACGCCTTCGACCTGCTTGTACTCAGGGAGCTTGGGGTCGACCTTCACCGTCTGGGCCGAGGCGGCGAGGGAGAGGAGTGCGGTGGCGAGGAGGCGGAGCTTCATGGGATGCCTTGGGAGGTCGAGACTCTGGCGCCGGGGCGCCCTTGACGTCGCCTGCCTACGTTCGCGGCGCTTTGTAAAGACGTCCTAAAGAGCGAGAGAATCGGGGGGGGGCTGGGCGAGCCTCTCGCTCCAAGTCACTCCTGGGCAAGAACTTGCATGTCGGGTGCCCCCCGCGGGCTCGGGTGACCCTAGTATGGGAAGCGAACTCTCCTCCGAGACCTCGGTGTCCCCCATGCGCATCCTCCTCGCCCTCGTGGCTCTCGTCTGTGCCTCGGTTCAGGCGCAAGCCCAGCTCCTCGCCTTCCAGTTCAAGGACCAGAAGATCGCCAACCGCTACAAGGACAACCTCGTCCTGTTCGGCGGGCAATACGTCGTGGTCGGCGAGCCCTACGAGAACATCTACTTCGACGCCGAGAACAACCGCATCGCCTTCCGCGACCCGTCGAACCGCGCCATCGCGATCATCGTCGCCGATCCCTCGGACCCGACCAAGGTCCCCTACGAGGAGAAGGACGAGGAGAAGAAGATCACGGGCAAGAAGGCCAAGCTCAACCTCTCCTTGGACGACGTGGCCGACACGTCGATGTACATGCGCGAGGGCTCGCTGCCGGGCATGGCGCAGGACTACCTCGCGCGGCGCGCCCTGATCGACTCCGAGCGGGCGGCGCGCGACAAGTTCCAAAAGGGCACCCCGGACTACATGGCGGCGCACCAGAAGATGCTGTCGCAGATGGAGCGCCTGCAGGCGTGGCTCGAAGGCGGGCTGTATCCCATCGCGGCCGAGAAGATGACCAAGGAGATCGCGAAGGAGCGCAAGCTCGTCGCCGCCGAAGCCGCGACCCTGCGCGCCACGAAGGCGCGTGAATCGGTCAAGGCCGGAACGCTGCACCCCGACTTCGTCGCGCTGGCCAAGGAAATCGACGCCAGCGACAGCTTCAAGCAGCAGGACAGCCTGCACTGCCGCATCATCTACCGCGGCGGCATCGACGACGAGCGCGTCAAGAACCTGCTCGTCCTCGCCGAGGAGATCATCGATGGCTTCCGCATCGAGTTCATCGATCCCTATCTCGACGCGGAGTTCGAGGACTACATCAAGGAAGAGATGTTCCTCGAGTGGATGTTCAACTACGACGACATCCCCAAGGCCGAGAAGTACATGTCCAAGTGGTACCGCTTCGGCTGGGCGCCGGAGCACAAGGACGAGGCGCTGAAGTCCGCGGGATCGGGTGGCCGCCGCGCCACGCCGCCGGTGTACGTGTACCACTGGCGCGCGAGTGACGACGCGGACCTCGAGGGCATGGTCACGCACAACCTCGGGCACGTGCTCGCCAACCTGCACTTCGACAAGGGTCGCGCGCAGATGTCGCAGGACTGGCTCGAAGAGGGCGTGGCCCTGTACTGCTCGCTGGAATGGCTCGGTCGCAACTCGGTCAACTGCAAGGCCTTCGAGGAGCCCGGCAAGTACGTCAACCGCCGCAAGGTCGAGGGCGAGAAGACGGCCCAGATGGGCCAGCGCGACTGGTACAACGCGATGGCGGTCGAAGCGGGCGCTCCGATCGACAAGCTCGTCCTGAAGACTCTGTTCGAGATGGGCGACGGCGACCTCGCCAAGTCGTGGAGCTTCTTCGACTGGCTGGCGAAGCAGGGCGGCCGCGAAGGGCAGGTACTCCTGCGCAGCTGCTGCGACAAGGCGCGCACGCGCCCGACCTTCATCAAGGACTGGCGCGCCAAGGCGGAGGAGATCTACGAGGTCAGCGGCGCGGACGTCTTCGACGTGCTCGACAAGCGCTGGAAGGAGTTCGCCGAGAACAGCCAAGAGCTCGGCGGAGAAGGCAAGAAGCGCTAGCCCATAGCTGACACGATCACGGCGGGCCGGACTGCGACAGGCGGTCCGGCCCGCCGCACTTTTGGAGCGCTCAGGCCTGCGGCGCCGGACTCGCGCAGAGCGACTGACCGACCTTGCGGCCGCTGACCCACGCCCACAGGAAGTTGAAGCCGCCGATGCGGCCTGTGACGTCGAGCACCTCGCCGCAGAAGTAGAGGCCCGGCACGCGCCGCGACTCCAGCGTCTTGGTCGAGACCTCTTCGAGCGCGACGCCGCCGCCGGTGACCTCCGCGGTCTTGTAGCCTTCGTCGCCGTGGATCGGCAGTGGGCACGCGCCGAGCAGCACGGAGAGTCGGCGGCGCTCTTCGCGCGGCAGCTCCGCGAGCTTGCGTTCCGGATCGACGCGCGCGAGGTCGATCAGCACGGACACGAGCCGTCGCGGCAGCCACTCGCGCAGACAAAGGAGCACCGTGCGTGTGCCGCCCTTGCGCAAGCGCTCGTCCCACTCGTCGACGCTGAGCCCGTGCCATCCCGCGACGAGCGCGATCCCTTCGCTCTCGGGCCCCGTGACATAGCGCGACATGTCGAGCGCCACCGGACCGCTGAAGCCCTTGTGCGTGAACAGGAGATCGCCGGTGCGCTCCCCCACCAGCTTGTCGCCCCGCAGAGCGGCGATGCGCGCGACGACGGAGACGCCCGCGAGCTCGTTCCAGCGCGCCTCGCTGCACAAGAGCGGCACGAGCGCGGGGTAACGCCGGTGCACCACGTGACCGAGCTTGTGAGCCGCGTTGTAGCCCCAGCCATCGGAGCCCGTCTTCGGCAGCGAGAGGCCGCCGGTCGCGAGCACGACGTTCCGTGCGCGCAGCCGTACGCCGTTGGAAAGAACGACTTCGAGGCGCGCGCCGTCGGGCGCATCGGCGAGGGGCACGAGCTCTTCTGCTCGAATGCCGCCCAAGACACTCGCTCCGACGCGAGCGAGCTCGCCGAGCAGCGCGTCGAGCACCTCGCCCGCATCGTCGCTCACCGGAAACAACTTGCCCGTGTCCTCGAGCTTGAGCGCAACGCCCAGCTCGCGTTCGAAGAACGCACGACACTGCGCGAGCGGCCACGACGCGAGCAGGTTCTTCAGCGCGTTGCGCGAGCCTTCCGTGTGAAAGTCATCGAGCTCGCTCTGCGAAGGCAGCACGTTGCAGCGTCCACCGCCACTGACGCGGATCTTGGCGCCGGGCTTGGGGCGCGTCTCCAGCAGCAGCGCGTGCACGCCGCCGCGGCCCGCGAAAATGCCCGCGAGCATCCCAGCCGCGCCGCAGCCGATGATCACCACCGGCCACACGCCGCCCTCGGGCGCAGCGGGCACGGACGACAGAATGTGCGACTCGCTCACCCGCACAGACTACGCGCTAGGCGGCGCGCAACGGCACGAGAAGCGCCGAGAGCGCTCACTCCCAGTCGTCGCCGCCGCGCTTCCAGCTCTTGTCGTGACGATCGTAGTCGTCCATGCCGCGGCCGCGACGCGAGCCGCGGTCGCGTTCCGGCTCGCGATCGGGGCGACCGCCGCCCGGGCGCCCCGCACCGCCGCCAGCAGGACCTCCACCGCCCGGTCCACGCGGCGGGCCACCGGGCCCGGCGGGACGCGGACCACCGAAGTCGCGCGGCGGACCGCCAGGTCGAGGGCCGCTCGGGCGGAAGCCGCCGCCGGGACCACCCATGCGAGGACCGCCGGGGCCACGAGCTTCGCGCTCGCGCGCCTCGGTCACCGTGATGTTGCGTCCGCCGACGGGCCGACCGTTCAGTCCCGTGATCGCCGCGGCGAGCTGCTCCGGTGACTCCATGTCCACGAAGCCGAAGCCGCGCGGACGCCCCGTCTCGCGGTCGATGATGATCTCGGCCGAGCGCACGGTGCCAAACTCCGCGAACAACGCCGCGAGGTCCGACTGTTGGATGGAGAAGGGGAGGTTGCCGACGTAAGCCCTGGCCATGGACGAGCGGGACCTTGCTGAGACTCGCGACGCGGGTCGGGAGGGGGGAGTGGTGACGGCACCAGCGACGGGAAAAAGCCCCCGACCGCGGGCGCGCAGCGATGCCCAAGAAGCCTAGCGGTACCCGTCAAAAACGGTCAAGACCCGCGGAATTCGCAGCTCCACCGCCGCACATCTCGGCCCCAGAATCGGGATCGTGCCCCCGTCGTTCCCCGTGCAGGGCGCACCCGAACCGGCCACTGAGAGGGCAGCTGCGGTCGGGCGCTAGCATTCCGCACATGCTCACCACGCTCCTCCTTGCCGCGCTCGCTCAGGCGGCGCCGCCCGCCGCAGAACTCGCGTTGCCGACGCCCCAGCAGGTCGCGTGGGCGGATGCGGAGGTGGGGATGTTCCTGCACTTTGCGCCGAATACGTGGCAGGACGCGGAGTACGACCAGCTCACGACGCCGCTCGAGGCCATCGATCCCAAGAGTCTCGACACGGACCAGTGGGTACGGGTCGCGCAGTCGATGGGTGCGGGCTACATCGTGTTCGTGGCCAAGCACGTCGGCGGCTTCTGCTGGTGGCAGACCGACACGACGGACTACAGCGTGAAGAACACGCCGTGGCGCGGCGGCAAAGGCGACCTGATGCGCGAGCTGTCGCAGAGCTGCGCGAAGCTTGGCATGAAGCTCGGCGTCTACCTCTCCCCCGCCGATACGAAGCAGGGCATCGAAGTCGGCGGGCGCGCACCGACGCCGGAGAAGCAGAAGGAATACGAACAGCTCTTTCGACGCCAACTTACGGAGCTGCTGACCCACTACGGCTCGATGTTCGAGGTGTGGTTCGACGGCAGCCTCGTGTTCGACGTCGGCGACATCCTCGCCGCGCACGCGCCGAACGCGGTCGTGTTCCAAGGCCCGCAGGCGTCGATCCGCTGGGTGGGCAACGAAGACGGTGTCGCGCCCTATCCGGCGTGGAACTCGGTGAAGTTCGGCGCGAAGCCGTGGGGTATCTACACCGCCGACGATGGAACGCCCGACGGCGATCGCTGGCTTCCCAACGAGTGCGACGCGCGCATGCGCAACACGTGGTTTTGGAACACGCGCAACGCGCCGACGCTCAAGAGCGTCGAGCAGTTGATGAACATGTACGAGCGCTCGGTCGGGCATGGAGCCGTGCTGCTGCTCAACCACACTCCGGATCCGACCGGTGCGATCCCCGCCGCCGACGTCGAGCGCGCCGCCGAGTTCGGCGCGGAGGTGCGACGCCGCTACGGCACCTCGATCGCGGACATCGCCGGCCCCGGCCGCAAGCTCCAGCTCGGGCCTTCCGCGCCGCGCACGATCGACTGCGTGATCACGATGGAGGACATCGCCCAAGGCGAGCGTGTGCGCAGCTACTCGATCGAAGGCCTCACCCAAGACGGCTGGCGCGAGCTCGCGCGCGGCACCGCCATCGGCCACAAGAAGATCGACCGCTTCCCCCCCACCGAAGTCGCGCAGGTCCGCGTGCTCGTGCACGAAGCCGCCGCAGAACCGCTCTTCCGCCGCATCTCCCTGCACGACACCCGAAAGAAATAGACCTCGTCTCACCCGCCCGCGCGGACTCGAGCTCCGCTCGCACGGAAATCACGGGATTCGCCGAAAAAACGCAGTTCTCGCGAACTACGAGAGCAGGCGCTCGAGGTCGGCGCGGGTGAGGTCGCGCAGGAGCGAGCTGTCGACGTCGAGGATGGCGGAGGCGAGCTCGCGTTTGGAGGCTTGGAGTTCGACCACGCGCTGCTCGATGGTGTCGCCGCAGATCATGCGGTAGGCGAAGACCTTGCGGGTCTGGCCGATGCGATGGGAACGGCCGATGGCCTGCGCCTCGACGGCGGGGTTCCACCACGGGTCGAGGAGGAACACATAGTCCGCAGCGGTCAGGTTGAGACCGACGCCTCCGGCCTTGAGAGAGAGCAAGAACAGGTTGCGCTCCGGTTCCTCTTGGAAGCGACGCACTTCGACCGCGCGCTCGGCCGCGGGCGTCTGGCCGTCGAGGTAGCCGTAGTTGCGCCCCGCAGCGTCGAGCCGACGGCGCAGGATCGAGAGGAAGCTCGTGAACTGCGAGAAGACGAGCGCCTTGTGGCCGGACTCGAGAACCTCGTCGAGCATCGGCAGGAAGGTGTCGAACTTCGCGCAAGACTCGTCGATGCGCGCGGGGTCAAGCAGGCCGGGGTGGCACGCGGCTTGGCGCAGGCGCAGCAGCATTTCGAGCACGTGCAGCTTGTCGCGCTCGAGTTCCTTGTCGGTGCGGCGCTCGAGCAGCTCGCGGCGGAAGTGGATGCGCAGCTCGTCGTACTCGCGACGCTGCCCCTCGTCCATGTCGCACGTCACCGTCTGTTCGGCGCGCTCGGGCAGATCCCGCAGCACGTCCTCCTTGCGGCGGCGCAACAGGAACGGACGGATCGCAGCCGCGATCAGCTTGCGGACGTCCTTGTCTCCCTCGACATCTTCGCTGCCGGCGACCAGCGCTTGGAATGCGCTGGAACGGCCGAGCATGCCAGGGTTCAAGAACTCGAAGAGCGACCACAGCTCGCCCAAGTGATTCTCGATCGGCGTGCCGCTGAGCGCGAGGCGATGATCCGCGACGAGCAGGCGCACCGCACGCGCGATGCGGCTCGCATCGTTCTTCACCGCCTGCGCTTCGTCGAGCACGACGACGCTGAGCTTCTGCTTCGAGAGCCAATCGATGTCGCTGCGCACCGTGCCATAGGTCGTCACGATCACATCGACCTTGTCGAACTTTTCGCGCCGTCCCGCGCGATCCGTACCCGCGTATTCGAGCGTCTTGAGGCCGGGTGCGAAGCGCCGCGCTTCGTCGATCCAGTTGTGCGTGAGCGACTTCGGCGCGATGACCATCGTCGGCGGAGCCTCGGGCTCGCGCTCCTTGCGTGCGACGAGCCACGCGAGCACCTGCACGGTCTTGCCGAGGCCCATGTCGTCGGCGAGACATCCGCCAAAGCGATGGCGCTCGAGGAAATCGAGCCAGCCGAGGCCCTCGCGCTGGTACGGGCGCAGCTCGCCTTGGAACTTCGCGGGCTCGTGGACCGGCTGGACGGTGCGGAACTCATCGAGTCGCGCCCGCTGCTCTTCCCACTGCGCGCGCGACTGTGCCTCGACGTGTTCGTCGAGCAGCAGGTCGACGAACCACGCCTGATTGCGGCCAAAGCGCAGCTTTCCACCCTTGGTGTCTGCGAGCAGGAGCGCGCGCTTCCAGCGCTGAACCCACTTGGCCGGAAGCACGCCCGTCGTGCCATCTTCGAGCGTGACCGTGCTCTCGCCGCGCCGCAGAGCCGCGAGCAGCTTGGGGAACGTCGACGGCGCCATGCCCTCGATCTGCCCCTCGAGTTCGAGCCACTCCGCGCCGCTGTGGATGCGCATCGAAGGCGCGGCGAGGTTGCGCCAGCGCGCGCCTTCGCCACCAACCTTCCAGCCTTCGCGCTCGAGCTGCGAAACGAACTCCGGGATGCGTTCCATCGGCACGCGGACGCGACCGTGCTTGTCGCCGAGCGACTCCGCGCCCAGCTCCAGCGCGCGCGCCACGAACGCGTCCTCGACCGCGCGATAGCGCCGCAGCACGCCTCGCCCCGCGATCAAGAGAGGCCGCGGATCCGCGGCGGGCACTCGCTCCGTGCGGTAGTCGAACTCGATCTCGCCCGACGGTGCACCCCAGCCCGCGTCGTCGCGCGGAGGCGGGGTCAACGTGATGCACGGCACCGGCGGACGCGCGACCACGAGCTCTTCCATGCCGGCGCCCGGCTCGACGTCGAGGTCGCGGCGCGCGAGCTCGCGCAGAAGCTCGGTCGACTCCTGCTTGGCGAGCGGCGGCAGCGGCGTCGACAGCAGGTTGGTCACCCAAGCACGGCCGCGGCCGAGCTGGGTGCGAACGATGCGCGTGTCGAGCACGATGAAATCGCCCGGCAACACGCCGCGCATGTCGGCGAGGTCGATGCGCTCGCCCCCGCGCTGCAAGTGCGCGCCGAGCTGCACAGTGCCGCCCTGCTCGGCGACGTCCATGCAGAGCTGCCACGGACCGTTCGTGTCGAGCGCGAGGGGCTCTTCGGAGGTGACGGCGCGCCGCTGCCAGAACAACCTTCCGCTGCCCGCGAGATCCGCGATCAAGGCCTCGATTTGCGCGGAATCGAGCAGATAGCGCGCGTCGTGGCTCGGTCGGTACATGCCGGACGAAAGCGCAGTCCCCGCGCCGCGCAGCAACGCCGCGATGCGGCGATCCGCAGGCGAGAGGACGACATCCGTCGCGCCCAGCGCGAGCGGGAACGGCACGGACTTGCCGAAGCCGCCGCGCAGCAGCTTCTTCGCACGCCGCGTCTCCAACACACCGGAGACACCGGACGCCTCATCGTCGAGAATCCACACGTAGTCGACGCGGCAGTCGCGGCTGTCGCCCTCAGGCCCACCTTCGGCCGTGCGCGTCTCGCGCTCGAGCTTGTCGAGCCCTTCGAGCCAGCCGCGCAGCGCCGAGCGCGGCCCCGCGGACGCGGGATCCTTGCCGGGAGAGACGGCGGCGCCGCTGTAGGAACACAAGAGCGCCCACAAGTGCTTGCACGCCTCCATCTGGCGGAACATGCCGCAGGTGCACGACGCGGTGTGGATGTTGCGCGAGCCGATGTCGACGCTGGTACGGAACGTCTGCGTTTCATCGCGGACGGAAGCGACGACGCGCTGCTCCTCGCGCTCGATCGAGAGGACTCGCCCCGCGAGCGCGAGTTCCTCGCCACGACGCTGCATCTCGACGGAGAAATGCGGGCGCCACGCGCCGAGTCGATCTTCTTCGGGCTTGCCGCGGGCCATCTCAGGAAACTCCGATTCGGGCGAGACTTGCTGCGAGCGCGGCCTCGCGCGCGACGCGGTGGAAGATGTGGCCGTCGCGCTTGGTGAAGAGCACCCACTCGAGTCCGCTGCGAGCGCGGGCCGCGCGCAGGCGCTCGTCGAGCAGCTCGCGCGACTCGCGCGTCGCGAAATCGAGCACGCCGGGAAGCAGCTGCACTTCGTCGTCGAGCGCGATGAGGCGTGCGGCGGCCCACAGGCCCTTGGGCAGGCGATCCGATCCGAGCTGAACTTCCTGCGTACGCCGCTGGGGCTCGAGGGGCCAGCGCACGACGCCGAAGCCGTCACCGCCGCACTCGACGACCTCAAAAAGCTCGAGCCGCGAGTCGACCAGTCGGTCGAGCACCGCGCGCTCCAGCGGCGTCCCGCGCGAGCGCCAACGCTTCGAGTAGCGCACGGCGAGGCTCTCCTCCCCCGGCCGCGCGAAGTCCAGCATCGCCCACAGCAGGAAGTGCATCTCGCTGTCGGAACCCTCGAACAAAGGCAGCGCCTCCGGGACCGTGAGCCCGCGGAACTCGTCGCCCGCGAAGGTCGCGAGCGCCATCGCGGGCGTCTTCAGTTCCGGTTCGTTCTCCGCGAAACGGACCATGCGGCCGAGCCAGCGCCCGAGCGCCTCTTCCTCCTCGCCGCCTTCGTCTTCAGGTTCGTCGTCGACCTCGTCCGCCGCCGCATCCGGCTCTTCGTCGTCTTCCAAAGGCGCCGGCGCATCGACGGGACCTAGTCGGCGCAGCGCGCTGTCCTCGCCCTCGAACGCGCGCGCGACCACGAGCCGCACCGGCGAAGGATCCGAGCCGTGGAGCAATGCGAGCGACTGGCTCCCCGGCTGCCACGCGAGCTTCGAAACGGGGGTGCGCTCGGCGTCATAGGGTGCCTCGACGCCGCGTGCACCAAACTCGGTGCGCTCGTCCCACGGAATGCCGGACAGAAAGCACGACCATGCACCGCGGGGCACCGCAAGCTCGCGCGCCGCGAGCTCGTGCGCGCGGGCCAGCGTCGCACTCTCGGGTACACACAGACGCACACCTTGCGCCCCATCTTCCTCGCGCCATGCGAGGACTTCCCATGCTCGGTCGTTCACCCCGTCAGGATAGCGAACGAGCACGCCACTTGCGCCTGTCCTCTGGCAAGCGCGCGCGCTCGAGCGGTGGCGCTGCCCTAGAGAGTTCGTCAGACTCCGTCTGAGGAATCCTTCGTGAAACCGGAACGCAAGACCCTCGATCGCGCACTGTCCCGCGCCGGCGTGATGAGCCGTAGTCAGGCGGAGCAGGCGATCCGCGATGGACGCGTGCGCGTGAACGGGCTGCGCGAGCGCGAGCCCACCACGTGGGTCGATCTCTCGCGTGACGACGTCAAGCTCGACGAACAGCCGCTCGCGCGCTGGCAGCCGCTGTATCTCGCGCTCCACAAGCCCACGGGCCTCGTCACCACGCGCAGCGATGAGCGCGGCCGGGGCACCGTGTACGAACTCCTTCAGGACGTCGGAGTCTGGATCGCGCCAGTCGGACGACTCGACAAAGAGACCAGCGGTCTCCTCCTCTTCACGAACGACACCGACCTCGCGGAGCGCATCACCAATCCGAGCTCGAAGCTGCCGAAGACCTACGAGGTGTGCGCGCGCGGCGAGCTCGACGATGCGCGGCTGGCGCAGCTCGCACGCGGTGTTCAGCTCGAGGACGGCATGACGCGCGAGGCGCTCGTGCGGCTGCACGCTCGCGCCGGAGGGCGCACCAACCTCGAGCTCGTCATCACGGAAGGTCGCAATCGGCAAGTGCGGCGCATGCTCGAAGCCGTGGGCAGCGAAGTCCTGACTCTGGAGCGCACCGCGATCGGCCCGGTGAAGCTCGGCGAGCTCGCACTCGGAACCCATCGCAAGCTGCGGCCCCACGAAGTGCGCGCCCTGCGCGGCGACTAGCACGTTTCGCGCGGAAATCTCGGGGGTTCGAGTGCCCACCCGCCTCGAAGTGCCCCCGCGAAGCGCTACCATGGCGCGCGACATGCGCGTGAAGATCCTCTCCGACTTCGACGGCGTCTGGACCGATCAGGCGCACGAAGCTCGCAACGTCAAGCTGTTCCTGATCGCCGAAGCCGCTCGCCTCGCGCGCGTGCCCGAGCACGACGCTCGCGCCCACTTCGCGGCCTTCGAGGCCGAGGTCTTCGCCGAGCCGCATCGCCACGGTTGGGCGCCCGATGGCCGCATCACGGCGTACATCGACGAGGATCCCTTCTGCGAGGCCAACGCGCTGGCGCGGTACATCGAGACGTCGCGCGCACCCGAGGCACGTCGCTACGTCGAGGCGATCCTCGCCGGAGGCTTCGCGAGCCTGAGCGCCTTCGGCGATCATTGTTTCCTCACGTCGACCGCTCAGTTCCGCACGCAGCATCCGCCCGCGCTGGTTCCACGTGCCGCGGAGATGTTCGCAGCGCTCGTCGAGGCCGGTGCCGACGTGGTCGTCGTGTCGAACAGCTCGAGTGAGAAGATCGAAGGCTGGTTTCGGGACACCGGAGTGGGCCGCGGCTTGTCGCACGCGCTCCGCGTGCGCGGCTCGGCGGGCAAGTTCATCCTCGGCGAGACGGACGAGCACCTCGTCCTCGCGGGCCGACCGGTGCGCATCGACCGCCCGAAGTACCGCGCGATCCTCGCCGAGGAGCGTCCCGACTTCGTGATCGGCGACGTGTTCTCGCTCGATCTCGCGCTCCCCCACGTGATGCGTCGCTCGCGCGAGCTCGACGTGCAGCTCGCACTGCGCCGTCACACGCACACCCCGCGCTGGGTGCTCGACTCGCGCGCGGACGGAGCGATCGACCTCGTGGTCGAGCAGCTCGACGGTCTCGTCGAACCCGTGCGAGCGCTCGCCCGCTCCCGCCGCTGAACGGATCGCCCCCCCATGCTCGACTCGCTTCCGCCGTGGCTCCAGAAGTTCCTGCCGATCCTCTTCCTGCTCGTCGCCATCGCAGTGGTGGTGCGCCGACTCCCCAAGGTCGACCTCGGGCACTCGGAAGGCTTTCGCAAGCGGCGCACGTTCAACTGGATCCCGCTGGGTCTGGCTTACGCGTTCCTGTATTTCGGCCGCTACAACCTCTCCGCGATCGCGAGCGAGCTCGACAAGGCGGGCGTCCTCGCGAAGGACCACTTCAACGAGATCGACGGCGCGGGCCAGTGGGTGTACGGCATCGCGTTCCTGATCAACGGGCCTCTGACCGACCGTTTTGGCGGACGCATCACGATGCTCGCGGCCACCGCGGGCTCGGCGGTGATGAACCTCTTCATGGCGCTCGCTTTTCAAGAGTCGATCGCGGGCGAGCTCGACGGTGAAGGGCTCAAGAGCCGGTTGTTGGTGCTGAACGCCCTCAACATGTACTTCCAGAGCTTCGGCGCCGTATCGATCGTCAAGGTCAACGCGGCGTGGTTCCACGTGCGCGAACGCGGCGTGCTCGGCGGCATGTTCGGCATCCTGATCTCGCTCGGGCTGTATTTTTCGTACGACTGGAGCCTCGCGATCGCGAAGAGTTTCGACTACGCGATGGCCTTCTGGGTCCCCGCGGGCGTGCTGCTCGCCTGTCTCGGCGCGACGTGGCTCTTAGTGCGCGACTCGCCGGGCACCGCGGGCTTCCAAGACTTCAACACGGGCGATGCGACGAGCGGCGACAGCGGCGCGAAGCTCACCGCCGTGCAAGTCGTCGCGCGCATGTTCTCGCAGCGCGTGATCTGGATCATCGTCGGTATCGAGTTCTGCTCGGGATTCCTGCGGCAGGCCGTGATGAAGCAGGGTCGCCTCTACTTGATTGCGATCGACGGACGTGAGTCGTTCTTCTACAAGAACTGGGGCATGCTGATGTGCGTCGCCGGAATCCTCGGCGGCGTCTTCGCGGGCTTCATTTCGGACCACGTGTTCGCGAGCCGCCGCGGTCCCGTGAGCAGCGTGCTGTACTCGGGGATGTTGCTCGGCGCGATCGCAGCGTTCTTCTTCCTCGGGAATCCCCTGCTCGGGTGGTCCGTCGTGTTCATGTCGCTGTGCGTCATCGGCGTGCACGGCATGCTGAGCGGGACCGCCTCGGCGGACTTCGGCGGCTCGAAGTACGCG
>JBIKYW010000161.1:0-6839 GCA_044355055.1 Planctomycetota bacterium
GGGACTCTACGCGAGAGAGTGCGCGTCATTCAGCGTCGCGCCCCGAACCTCGCGGCGACAGCGAGCTGAGGAGCGGACGAACGACCTCGGTCGAGCCCGGCACGCCTCGGCTCCAGCGCGCGATCAGGATGCGCGGCTGCCGCTCGACGGTGAGATTCACCCGCAGTGTGTCGCAGTACGTCCCGCCGGCCTCGAACTCGCGTTCCATCACGTAGGGCGCGGCGAGCGCTGCCCAATCGATTCGACCGCGCGCCAGCACGCGCCGACCACCCGAGCGCGGCACGGACAGCCAATCGCCGCGGAGATCCGTTCCGCCGTCGAAGAGCTCGCGGAGCTCGGCGCTGGCACGATCGAGCGGAAGCTCGACCACGAGCACCTCGCGCGGGGCGCTGCCCGCAGGCGCGGAAGGTGCCTTCGACCAGTCATAGGGATCGAACATCGAGTCCGTCGGAATCTCGGGCGGGTCGATGCGCGGCGCCTCTTCACCTGCGTCGTCCCATCCGAAGCGCACGACGACATCGCCGCGCGGAAGCGAGCAGGCCTCCGCGATCCGCACTCCGGCGGGGAGTTCGTCCAACGAGAACCACCGACGAAGCTGCTCCGCTCCGTCGAGGCTCCGCGTCGTCTGCGTGCCGAGCAGCCACACGGCGACACCGAGCAGGCCGAGAGCGACGCCCGTGAGCAGCACGGCGCGCGCACTCAGCGGGCTCGGTGTGCGCTCCATGCTCAGTCTCCGGCGCCGAGCTTGAAGTGTGCGAGGAACTCGATGACTTCCGAGTCGTCGATCGCTTCGAGCGTGCCGAGGTGGCTGTACTGGAGGATCACCACCTTGGTGCCGCCCTCGGGGCTCAGGTCGAGCGCAAGGGTGCTCTGCCGCATCGCGAGCTTCGTGGCCTCGGAGAACGCCAGATCGCGGGGATCACCATTTTCGTCGAGCGGAGGTTCCGCCTCGCTCTCCGCTGTGCGCGGCTGGGTGATGAAGCGCATGCCCTTCAGCTCGCGCCCCTGCACGCTGAGCGTGACCTCCTGCGGCTCGTAGCGGCCCATGTTTCCGAGCAGCGGTCCGAAGTTCATCTCCGCCGTCGGATCGAGGAACTGATCCCGCAGCTCTTCGCCCTGCGCGCCGCCCGCGATCATGAAGTCGACCTTGGTGCCGCCCTGTTGCAGCGAGATGACGCGCAAGTCCTGAAAGGGCACCTTCATGCCGAAGATCTCGCCCTCGGGACGCTTCTCGATGGTGAGCACCTGCTCGAGCTCGCTCCACTGCTTGTCGGGGTTCGCCATCTCCTTGCCCCACGAGAACACGGCGACCGCGAGTACGATCGCCGTGATCAGCGCCAGCAAGCAGCCACCGCCGCAGAACCACGCCCACGTCGGAATGCGGCGCGCGGGCTTCACGGGAACATTCGCTTCGTTGCCCCAGTCGAGTTGCTCTGTCATGGGAGACCTCACGCCTTCCAGTCGTAGAAGCCGCGGCCCGACTTCTTGCCGAGCTCGCCGCGGGCCACCTTGTCGCGCAAGAGCTGCGGCGGAGTGAAATTGGGACCGACTTCCTTGGTCAGATACTCCGCGATCGAGAGGCGCACGTCCAAGCCGACCAGATCCGTGAGCTTGAGCGGCCCCATCGGAAATCCGTAGCCGAGCACCATCGCCTTGTCGATGTCCTCCGCGCTCGCCACGCCCGCTTCGAGCATGCGCATCGCTTCGAGGCCGATCACGAGGCCGAGGCGGCTCGACGCGAATCCCGGCGAGTCCACCACGTCGATCGGATCCTTGCCCATGCGCCGGGAGAGCTCCAGCGCCGTCGTTGCCACATCGGGAGAGGTCTGGGTCGCGCGCACGACCTCGACGAGCTTCATGATGTGCACGGGATTGAAGAAGTGCATCCCGACCACACGCTCGGGGTGCTTGCACGCCTCCGCGATGCGCGTGATCGAAAGCGACGAGGTGTTCGTCGCGAGCATGGCGTCCGGTCGGCAGGCGGCGTCGAGCTTCGCGAAGATCGAGCGCTTGAGCTCGAGCTTCTCCGGCACCGCCTCGATCACGACGTCCGCACCGCGCGCCGCCGCTTCCATGTCGCTCGAGCCCGTGAGCCGCGCCAACGTCGCGTCGCGCTGCTCCGCCGTGACCTTCTGCTTCTCGACGCCGACGTCGAGGTTCTTCTTCACCGCCGCCAGCCCCTTCGCGAGCGCGCCCGCGTCGAGATCGACGAGCGTCGTCGCGATACCGCACTGCGCCAGCGCCTGTGCGATGCCGTGTCCCATGGTTCCGGCACCGAGTACGGCTGCCGATCCGATCTCTTCCGCTCGCTTCAAGTCTCTCTCCAAGGGGTGTAAAGGACGGGCGCGACGAGGTTTCGCCGAACGCCGCAGAATCTAGCTTGCGCCCGGTACGAGCACGATCTTGCCCGCGACTTGGCGTGTCTCGAGGAGCTCGTGGGCCTCGCGCGCGGCCGCGAGCGGCATCACGCGATCGACGACAGGCCTGAAGCGGCCCGCGGCCACGTGCGCGAAGATCTCCGGCAGCGCGCTGCGCGGCCCCATGGTCGAGCCCATGAACGTCAGGTTCTTGATGAAGACGTGCGGGAGGATCAGCGACACCTTGGGGCCCGTGGTGCCGCCACAGGTCACCAGGCGCCCGCAGCGCGCCATACAGCGCACGGAAGCGTCCCACGTCGCGGGCCCGACGTGCTCGAACACCACGTCGACGCCGCGTCCGGCCGTGAGCTTCTTGACGTCCTTGTCCCAGCCCTCGCGTGAGTGATCGACGACTTCGTGCGCGCCGAGCTCGCGTGCGAGCTCGAGCTTGCGCGGGTTGCCCGCCGTCGCGATGACGCGGGCGCCGCGCTGCCGCGCGATCTGGATGGCTGCGGAGCCGACGCCGCTCGTGCCCGCGATCACGAGCACGGTCTCGCCCTCGCGCAGGCTCGCACGCGTGACGAGCATCCCCCACGCCGTCAAGAACACCAGCGGAACCGCCGCGGCCAACACGGGGTCGATCCCCGCAGGCAGCGGCAGCACGTAGCGCGCGGGGAGCGAGACGAACTCCGCGTCGAAGCCGTCTCCATGCTCGCCGCGAATCGAATAGTCGGCAGCGAGGTGATCGGCGCCGGCGAGGTCCTCGGGCGACGTTCCCGAAGAATAGCCGGGTTCGAGCACGACCTTCTGACCGACGGTGAGGCCGCTCACCCCGGCCCCGAGCGCGGCGATCTCGCCCGTTCCATCGCATCCGAGAATGCGCGGAAACGGCACGGGAAAGCCCGGCATTCCGCGGCGAACCCACAGGTCGAGGTGGTTGATCGAGGCCGCGAGGACGCGGACGAGCACTTCACCCGCCTTCGGCTCGGGACGAGGGATGTCGTCCAATCGGAGGACTTCAGGTCCACCGTGGGAGTGGATGCGCAGCGCCTGCATCGAGCTCACACTCCCTTGAACTGCGCCTTGCGCTTTTCGACGTAGGCCGCGATGCCTTCCTTCGCGTCGCTGGAGGCGAACAGCTTGGCCTGCAGCTCGCGCTCGAGCGCCAGGCCCGCATCGAGCGACAAGTCGACGCCGCCGTGCACCGCGGCCTTGATGTGTCCGACGCTCATCGCGGCGCGTTCGGGCGTCGTGAAGCTCTTCGCGTGAATCAACGCGAGCTCGAGGAAAGCTGCATCGTCCGCGCCGTCGCGCACCTCGGTGACGATCCCGAGGGCGAGCGCGTCGTCATAGTCGAACGTGCGGCCGCTCACCATCAGCTCGATCGCCTTGGCGCGACCGACGAGCCGTGCGAGCCGCTGCGTCCCGCCCGTGCCCGGAAGGACACCGAGGGCGACTTCGGGCAATCCACACTTGCCGGAGCCGCGACGCGCGAGCCGCAGGTCCGCGGCGAGCGCGATCTCCAGACCGCCACCGACGCAGTGGCCGGACAACGCCGCGATCACGAGCTTCGGCGTGCGCTCGAGCCGCTGCAGCGTCTCGTTCGCATGCAGGCAGAAGTAGTACTTCTGCGTCGGCGTCAGTCGGTTGAGCATCGAGATGTCCGCGCCCGCGCAGAAGAACTTCTCACCGGCTCCCGCGAGCACGATCACCTGCACCGCGTCGTCGAAGCGAGCGCGCAAGATGGCCTCGTCGAGGTCGCGCATCATCTCGACCGAGTAACCGTTCGCCGGCGGGTTGCAGAGCGTGATCAGCGCGAGCCCTTGACCCGCTTGGTACGTGACCTTGCCATTTGCGAGTGCGACCGGCGCCGAGAGTGTGCTCTGGAGACTCATAGGGCCGAAGATTCTCCCGATTGCCCGCCCGCCCGC
Source organism: Planctomycetota bacterium (assembly GCA_044355055.1). Classification (GTDB taxonomy): domain Bacteria; phylum Planctomycetota; class UBA1135; order UBA1135; genus F1-120-MAGs118. The sequence goes on from JBIKYW010000161.1 coordinate 4,289, forward strand.
AAGCTCGACCACGGGGAAGGCTCGCGGAGACCGCTCAGCGCGGCTGCGCGAGACTCGCGCGGTGGGTCTCGAACATCGTGGCGAGCTCGGGCGCGCCCAAGTCGCGGCTGACGTCGATCAGAAGCTGCCAGTCGCGCGAGGACTTGAGCACCCAGCGCCCCCCCATCAGCTTGCCCGTCTGCGGCGCGCGTGCGTCGACGGTTCCGAGCAGCGCCGCGTCGGCCAGAGCGGTGTCGACGTCGAAGAGTCCGTCGTAGCCGATCACCCACTGCCCCAGAGAGTCCAACAGCAGCGACTGGGGCAGCACTGAACGCGACGAGTTGCCGAGCACCTCGAGGTAGAAAAGCTGCAGTCGCTGGGTCCAACCGCCATCCGCCGGTCCGGCAAGGTGCAGGATGCCGCGCTCTTGCAGCCACCGTCGTGCCGCCGCGAGCTTGGGCCCATCGTCGAGCGTGAGCAACGCGACGCGCACGCCGGCGGCGTCCAGCTCGGGCAGTCGCCGGGCGAGAGACTCGAGCAAGGCCAGCGAGTTGGGATCTTCCACGGACCACAGAACGAGAAGCGGCGTCGAGCCGGCGAGTGCGCCGATACGAGACGCAGTTCCGTCGAAGCGCGGCAGCGCCAGCTCGCGCAGCGGCAGCTTCTCGACCAGCACGAAACGTTCGATGCGCGCCGAAGACGCCGCCAGAGGTTCAGGATCGAGCGCTGCAAACGTCTCGAGCTTGCGCGGCTCCAGAACACGCGCCTGCGAGTTGCCCTGCGTGAGCTCGTAGCGTCGATCGACGTCGAGTCCTGTGTAGCGATCGACGCTGCCGTCAGGCCAGTGCACCGCGAGCGTGTCGATGCGCTCGAGCGAGCCCAGCCCGAAGTGCATTCGGCGCGAAGACTGTGCGAGATAGCCCTCACCGGCGTGCAACGTCTTGCGGACGAGCTTGCCGCCCGCAGAGAGCTCGACGCGAGCACCAAGCGCCTCGTGATGTCCGCGCGTGGCCACGAGCGTGAAGGCCACGAAGTGATTCCTGTTGGCGGCTTGATTGCGATAGAAGCGCAAGCGCGGCGCCGTGCGGCTGCGCACGATGGCATCTTCGCGGCCGTCGTCGTCCCAGTCCGTGAGCGCCACCGAGTGGAAATCGTCGAGGGTGTCGAAGCCGATCGTCGCGGACGCATCGACGAAGCGCTCGCCCCCCAAGTTCTGAAAGGCCGTGTTGCGTTCCCAGCCGTTGTAGGAAGCACCCTCGTCCATGACGATCTGCTGCATGCTCGCCCACGCGCGGCGGTAGTCCTCGTCGACGCTCGCATCGGGCGGACTCTGACTGATCACGCGACGCCAGAAGAAGCTCTCGACGTCTTTCGTCCGCGAAGCGCTGATGAACCCGTTGGGAACGAGCAGGTCCGAGTAGCGATCGTTGTCGAGGTCGAGCGCCATCGCGCCCCACGACCATCCCGCGCGCGCGCCGCCGAAGCGCTCGGTCACGTCCTCGAAGCGCCCGCCGCCGAGGCCGCGCAACACGGAGTTGCCGCGCGCATGTCCACGGAAATGCCGATGGAGCTCGCGGTGCTCGCCATCCAAAAAACGCTGTGACTGCGCCGTGATGCGCAGCCCAGCCGCGGAATACATGTTGGACGTGTACAGATCCGGCTCGCCGTCGAGGTCGAAGTCCGCGCTCGTCACGCCCATGCCCGCAGCCATGTCGTCCGCGCCGCGCTCGATCGCTTCGTCGCGAAAACGCCCGCTCTCTTGGATGAACAGGTTGTTGCGTCCGAAGTCGTTGACGACATACAGATCGAGGTCGCCGTCGAGGTCGAGATCCTGCCACAGCGCCGCGAGGCTGTAGCGGTCGTTGGCGCTGTCGAAGCCCGCCTCCTTCGTCGCATTCTTGAAGCGCCGCGCGCCTTCGTTGCGCCAGTAGAGGTTGCTCGCGCCCCCGTGCGCATCGTGGTAGGGCCGCGGCACGCCCGCGATCATCCCGCCCTTCACATAGCGACAGCAGTAGAGGTCGAGGTCGCCGTCCAGATCCGGATCTGCCGCGGCAATCGAGAAAATGTCCTCCTCGCCGAGCTCGGGGCTGCCGAGGAGCTGCTGCTCGCCGAACACGTTGCTGCCGTCGTTGTAGGCCACCCACACGTAGGGTCCGACGCCGGCGACGATGTCGCTGTGTCGATCGCCATCGAGGTCGACGATCAAGGCCGAGCGGGTGTTGTCGAGCAAGGCGACCTTCGCCTCGGACGTTCCGTCGCGCAGCGTGCCATCGAGCTGTTGCAAGAGCAGGCGATTGGGCGTGCCGCCGGGCGCGCACACGAAGACGTCGTCGAGTCCATCGCCGTTGGCGTCGCCCACCGCGAGCCCGTGGCCACCGAGCAAGTGATTGCCCGTGAGCTTGTCCTGACGGAAGTACGAGTCTCCGAGCCCGTGGAGAACCTCGCGCTCGAGCCACGGTGGAGTTCCGAGCCAGCGCGCGGTGTGATCGCCGAGCGCGCGGCGCGCAACGCGAAGCTCCTCCAACTCGAGCACGCGCAGCGACTCGACTTGCGGCGAAGCGGAATCGGGGCC
>JBIKYW010000163.1:0-6824 GCA_044355055.1 Planctomycetota bacterium
ACTCATCGCAGTGCGCGAGCGCCGCCGCGTGTTCAAACTCGCTGCGTGAAGCGCCGGGGCGTGAAAAGCCAATGTTCTCCGCGATCGTGCCGTCGAAGAGGAAGTTGTCCTGCAGAACCACGCCGAGGTGCGCGCGATAGTCACGCAGCCGGAGCGATGCGAGGTCGCGCCCGTCGACGAGCACGCGCCCCGCGAGCGGTCGGTGGAATGCCATCACGAGCCCCGCGAGCGTGCTCTTGCCCGAGCCGCTCGATCCGACGAGCGCGGTCGTGCTGCCCGCCGGTGCGCGGAAGCTGATGTCGCGCAGGACGGGCTTGCCCGGATCGTATTCGTACGAGACGTTCTCGAACTCGAAGTCGCCGCGCAGCTCGGCACACGACGCCCGCGCCTCGTCGCCCTCGTCCTCGGCCGCCACCTCGCGGATCTCGCGAATCCGATCGAGCCCCGCGAAGGCCTCCGTGATCTGCGTGCTGATCGAGGCGATCTGCACGACGGGCCCCACCACGAGCCCGATGAACACGAGGTACATCACGAAGTCTCCGAGCGTCATCGCGCCGTCGAGGATCGCGCGCCCGCCGTAGATCGTGAGGAGCACGCCGATCAGGCCGACGATCGCCGTCGAAAATGCCGTGGTCGCGGAGACGCCGGTCATCGAGCGTCGCACGTTGTCGAACAGCCGGTCGACGTTGGCGGCGAAGACGCGCTCTTCCTGCGGCTCCGCGGTGTAGGCCTTGACCACGCGCACGCCACCCAGCGTCTGGTTGAGCCGCCCCGTGATCTCGCCTTGGATCTTGCCGCGCTCGCGGAACAGCGGTCGCAACACCTTGAAGGCCCAGCCCATCGCAAGGCCGAACAGCGCGAGCGCGACGAGGATCGCGAGAGTGAGGCGCCAGTTGAGCCAGAAGAGCACTCCGATGCCGATGGCGGCGCTCACGAGTCCGCCGATGAGCTGCACGATGCCGGTGCCGACGAGGTTTCTCAGGCCCTCCGCGTCGTTCATGATGCGCGAGATGAGCACGCCCGTCTGCGTCGAGTCGTAGTAGCGCACGGGCAGGCGACCCACATGGGACTGCACTTCCTTGCGCATCTCGTTGATCGCGCGCTGCGCTGCGACACCGAGCACCTGCGAGAGCGAGTAGCCCGTGGCCGCTTGAACCACGGTCGCGATCCCGCCCGCGAGTGCGAGCGGAATCAGCAGCTCGACGTCGCGCTTGCCGATCACGTCGTCGACGAGCAACTTGCTCGTCGCGGGCAAGACCAAGCCGACCAGCCGGTTGACCAGCAAGAGCGCGAGCCCGAGAGCGAGCCGCGCGCGGTGCTCGTACAGGAGCCGACGCATCTCGCGCCAGCTCGACTTCAGGCTCGCCTTGGATTTCTTGGCGTCGCCCGCGTGCGGCTTCATACGCGCAGCCAGTCGGCCTGCCAGTCTCTGACGCGCCGCTTGATCTCGTCGGCCTTTTGGAACTTGCCCGCGAGGACCTCGTCGACGAGCTCCGGCAGCTCCGCGTCGCTCGCGAAGCGTAGTGCGATCATGTGCTTGAGTCCGATGCGGGCGAACTCGTGCTTGCGCGAGCTTCCGAGCACGCGCTCGAGCCGCGCGAGCATCTCGTCGCGGATCACGCGGTCCTGCACGACCATGGCGCGGCTGCGCGCATGATTCCAAGTGACGAGCAGAGCCAGTGCGACGAGGGCGAGCAGCGCGCTGTCGAACGTGGGCTCTTGCGCCGCGCGCCACAAGGTGCGTCCGGCGAACACGAGCAGGATGAGCCCGGCCGCGAGGTAGCTCGCGGGAGGCATGGCGCGGTGGTTGGCGAAGCTCTGGGGCTTGTTCATGGCGGCGAGCGTGGAGCAACGCCGCGCGCAGTTCAAGAGAGCGTGCCCGATCTCGGCTCTCTCAGAGCGTGATCACCTTCGAGGCGGCGTCGAGCTCGCGCAGAATCGTGTCCATGTCCGACACACGGCCCGTGGCGAGCTCGACTTGGAAGTGCTCGACGCAGGTGCCGCAGGGGACGAGGTCCACTCCGCGTTCGTGCAAGAGCGTCAGCTCCGCGAGAACGGGCGAGTCCTTGGCGAGCAGTCGCACGCCGGAGTTGAACATCACGATGGCGTCGAGGTCGCGCAGCGCGATCGCCTTGCGCAGGAATGTGCCAAGGATGCGTTGACCGAGCGCACGGTCGCCGTGGCCCATCTGGTCTTGGTTGAGCACGACCACGGTGCGCATCGCTCAGTGTCCTCCCGCCTCGTCGACGTCGGTCTGCAACGGCCGAATACGGAACGCCCCCGCGCGGACGCTTACCGTCGAGAGCTCGTTCGTGAAGCGCTCGTTCGTGGCGAGCGTGCTCCGCGCTTCGACACCATCGACCTCGCGCGGCTCTCGAGCCCGCGCGAGGTCGACCGGAGCTCTACGAGCAGGCTCCGCCGGTCCCGTCATTGGCAGATCGAGAACTGGACCGCGTCCGTGAGACTTGTCGTGAACGAATCCTGAGGGTCGCGGCTCCACCACTGCGCGCGGACGGGCTGCCCGACGACTTGGAGTTGCGGATCGACGCCCGTCGCGATGTAGGCATTGAAGTTGAAGCTGTACGCGCCCGTGCAACTAGAGCCCGTCGTCGCACCGCCGGAGTTCAAGACGGGCGTGCGGCGGATCGGCGAGCCGACGCAGAGCGTGCCGCCGAGGAACGGCACGGCTTGCGATGTGTATCCGTAGAAGAGCAATCCGCTCTTTTGGTTGAGGATGCTCGCGGCGGTGATGATGAACGGCGCGTTGTTCGAGGCACTCGCGTAGCCGCTGAAGCCGATGGTCGGTGTGCAGAAGAGCGAGTTGAGCTTGGAGGTGCAGTAGGTGGTCGGCGTCACGCCGCCTTGGCATTCGCACTCGTCGGGCACGCGGTTGCCGTTCACGTCGAGCGAGGCGCCGCTTGTCACGTCGCAGACATCGGGGATGCCGTTGCCGTTGCAGTCCACATCGGCTTCGAAGCATCCCATGTCGACGATCGGAGCCGTGCCAGCGCCCGTGTTCGCCACGCTGGGAACGTCGACGAAGCGCGGGGCGCCGCCGAGGTCGAGCACGAAGCCCGCGGGAAGCCCTGCGTTGTTTCCGGCATCGATGCCCGCGCTGCCGGGCGCGAGTCGGTAGGGAGGCAGGCCGCAGGCCGCGAAGGTCGGGCTCGCGGTGAGGTTGCCGGTTCCGGTGTACGCGAAGGGCGTCATCGTGTACGTGACAGCCACGCCGCTCGTGGGGCTGATCTGAGCCGCGGCGATGACGCCGCTCGTGCCGGTGTTCTGCGCGAAGATGCAGTTGGTCACGGTCGGCGAGCCGCCGCTGACGAGCAGGCCGCCCGCGCTGGTCGCGGTCGCGCTGTTGCCGATCACCGTGCAGTTGCGAATCTGCGCGGCCGAGCTCGAGACGTAGATCGCGCCGCCGCCGCCCGCGCCGGTGCACTGGTTGCCGACGAACAGCGAGTTGTAGACCTTGACCGGACTCGAGCCGAAGATCTCGATGGCCCCGGCACGCGCCGCACGGTTGTTGCGGAAGATGCAGCGTTCGAAGGTCGCGCCGACGCTCGTCGCCATGTCGAAGGCGCCGCCGTAGCTGCCGCCGATGTTCGAGTCGAAGGTGCACTCGGTGAAGCTCGGGCTCGACGAGTTGATGTAGCCCGCGCCGCCGCCGAAGGTGCAGCGGTTGGCGATGAAGAGGCAGCGCCGCACCGTCGGACCCGTGCCGCTCGTGCACAGGATGCCGCCGCCGCGATCATCGTTCGCCGCGCCGTTGGCGTTGCCGCCCGTCACCGTGAAGCCGTCGATCACCGCGGTCGAGTTCGTGCCGTTGCCGTTGAGCACGTGGTAGCTGTTGTCGGTGAAGACGAGCGCCGCGTCGTTGCCCGCGAGGTCCCCCGACAGGATGGCGATGTTCAGCGCCGGATTGCGCGCCGCCACGCTCACTTCCCCGCCGGCGAAGCCACCGTAGATCGTCACGCCGTTCTTCAATTGGAACGACACCGTGCGAGTTCCCGCGCTCGGCAGGTAGAGCCCATCCGCGACCCAGATCTCGTCGCCCGACACCGAGGCGAGGAGCGCGGTCTGGAGTCCCTGCGCGCCGCGGTGGGCATCGGCCCAGCTCGTGCCGTTGTTGAGGCCGGTGGTCAGTCCCGCGTCGACGTAGCGAACGCCGGCGAGTGCGGGAACGGGGCAGAGGAGGGTGAGCAGGGCGGTGCGCAGGAAGCTCATGGTGCGATTTCGAGGGGGACTTTGGGGACGCTGACTCGGTCCCTTGGGAAGCGGAAATCCTAGCATGTCGCAACCGAGGGCGGGGCGCGACGTGGCGGGCTCGGGCGGGCTCTCGTAGGCTCGGCCGCGCCATGGAAGCCCCCCAAAGCACCGACCCGCAGCTCGACTGGCTCCGCAACACGTACCGCCGCGGAGTTCCGCAGCTGACGGCGCGCGCGGTCCTCGTCGGCATGGCGCTCGGCTGCGTCATGTGCCTCTCGAACCTGTACGTCTTCTTCAAGACGGGCTGGTCGATGGGCGTGACGATCACCGCGGGCATCCTCGCGTTCTCGCTGTTCCGCGGTCTGCAGGCCTTGCGCATCGTGCGCGAGCCGCTCGGCACGCTGGAGAACAACGCGCTGACTACGGTCGCATCCGGCGCGGGCTACATGACGGGCGGCGGCAACATGGCCGCCTATGGCGCGCTCTTGATGATGATCGTCACGCATCAAGGCCTGCAGCGGCCCGCGACGGCGCCGATGATTCTCTGGTTCGCCGTGATCGCTGCGCTCGGCGTGTTCGCCGCGATTCCCATCAAGCGCCAGCTCATCAACCGCGAAGCGCTCGCGTTTCCGACGGGGACCGCGACGGCGGAGACGTTGGAGACGCTGCACGGAGGTTCGGCGGGCGCCGGAGCCGCCAAGGCGCGCGCGCTCGCGATCGCAGCCGGCGGCGCGGCGGCGCTGACTTGGTTCCGCGAGGCGAAGCTCGCGTGGATGCCCTTCAACATTCCCGCGAAGATTCCGCTCGGCTTTACCATCGCGGGACGCAAGGCCGCGGAGTGGACGCTCGAACTCAAGAGCGAGGTCGTGCTGCTCGGCGCCGGCGCGCTGATGAGCTTTCGCACGGCGTGGTCGCTGCTGCTCGGCAGCGTGCTGACCTACGGAGTGCTCGCGCCGTCGCTCTTCGAAGACGGCGTCATCAAGGACGTGAGCTACAAGAAGATCGTCGAGTGGACCGTCTGGCCGGGAGCGTCGATGCTCGTCGCTTCGGGCCTCGCGTCGTTTCTCTTCGACTGGCGCAGCGTGGCGCGCTCCTTCAGCGGCCTCGCCCGCATCTTCGGCCGCGGTGGCGGCGAGCAGGACCCGCTCGACGAGGTCGAGTGTCCGGCGTGGTGGTTTCCCGCGGGCTTTCTCGTGCTCGCGCCGATCGTCGTGTTTCTGATGGGGTACCTGTTCCAGATTCCGTGGTGGGCGGGCGCCGTCGCCGTGCCGCTCGCGGTCGTCATGGGCTTCATCGCCGCGCGTGTCACCGGCGACACGGACGTCACTCCGACCAAGGCGCTCGGACCGGTCACGCAGGGCATCTTCGGTGCGCTCACGCCCGGCAACCTCGCGGGCAACATCATGAGCGCGAACGTCACCGGCGGGATCGGCCTCCATGCGGCGGACTTGCTGACCACGCTCAAGACCGGCTGGCTGCTCGGCGGCAACCCGCGCGTGCAGTTCTACGCACAGCTCTTCGGCGTCGCAGCCGGTGCGGCGCTGATCGTGCCCGCGTTCAACCTGCTGATCCCGGATCCGGCGGCGCTCGGCAGCGACGAGTGGCCCGCGCCGGGCTGTCTCGTGTGGGCGGGCGTGTCCGAGATCTTCGTGAACGGCTTCGGTGCGCTCGGTCCGGCCGCGCGCGTCGGAATCGCCGTCGGCGCGCTGCTCGGGCTCGCGCTCGCGCTGCTGGAAAAGCTCGCGCCGAAGGCCATCAAGCCCTACGTGCCGTCGCCGTCGGGTCTCGGCATCGCGATGGTGATCCCCGGCAGCAACGGCATCGCCATGTTCCTCGGCGGCGCGCTCGCGGAGCTGCTCCGCCGCAAGTGGCGCACGCTGGAAGGGCTGATCGTTCCCGTCGCTTCGGGCCTGATCGCCGGCGAGAGTCTGATGGGCGTGGCGGTGATCGCGCTCAAGGTCTCGGGCGCTCTGCCGATGTGAGCGACGCTCAGGGCGTCCACGCGACGACGAGCGCGTTCGACAGGTTGGTCGTGCTCGGGCCGCAATTCGCGGCCGGGTCGCGGTACCAGACCTGATACACGAGCGTGGAGCCGCTCGCGGGCACGGCGCCGGCGAGCGAGATCCGCGGGTCGCCGACTGCAGGGAACAGCGCGCCACCGGCGACGCTCGACGTGCGCAGCGCCAGACGATTGGCGGGTGCGCTCACGCAGCGCACGCCATCGCCCGTGACCGAGCCGAGCACGCCGTTCATCGCCGTGCCTTGGAAGAACAAGCAGGTCGTCCCGGCGGGCGTGCCCGCGACGAAGAGCTGCAGCGTGTCCTGCGTCGTCGACGGAGTGCCGCTCCAAGTGAGCCGAGCACCGGCGGACGTGAGCGAGTTGGGGCAGCCTCCGGCGGTGGACGTACCGTTGCCGCACGGGCAGGTCACCGTGCTCCCGTCGCAGTAGCTCGCCACGAGACCGCCGTTGGTGCCGCGGTAGCTCGCGCCGAGCACGTCGTCGCTCGCGAAGTTCACACCATCGGGCGCGCGGTGCCACGCGAGCGCGTAGTCGTGTGAAGTCTGCGCCTGCCGGCTCGACTCCTTGCTCGCAATCGCGGACTCGAACTCGCTGC
>JBIKYW010000164.1:0-6820 GCA_044355055.1 Planctomycetota bacterium
TCGACCTGCTCTTCCGCCCGAGCGAGGACGGGGTGCCGCGCATCGAGGGCCGCATCGAGCCCGCTTTTGCCGACGTCGATGCCGGGCCCGCGCCGCAGGTGTTCCTCTCGGGCGAGCGCGATGCCGAAGGCCGCGTGCGGCTCGTCGCATCGTGCGAGGACGTTCCGATCGACTCGGATGCGATCCCGCCGCTCTCGCCGGCCGCACCTGCCCGCGACTGGCAGCCGCAAGCGCGGCTCTCCTTGGAGCTCGAAGCGCGCTTCCAACTCGATGAGAGCGCGCCTTCGTCCGGCCGCCTGCGCCTGCGCGCGAGCGACGGACGACTCGTGCTCCCGACGACCGCGGTCCCGCTCGACGACGTCGACGTCGACGTCGAGGCGCTCTGCGCGGCTCCCGACCTCACCGGCTTGCTCGACCCTGCATCGTGGCGCTCGACCGCGCACCTCCGCGCGCGCTGGGATGAGCACGTGGCGAGCGTGTGGGCGCTCTTCGGAGCGAACGCGGGCGAAGGGCTGTCCGCGCGCGCTTGGCTGCACGCACCCGCGCTCCCGATGTCGCGCGACCTCGCGCGCGCCACGGGCTTGGGCGAAGAGCTCGAAGAGCTGTGGCGCATCACGGATCCCATCGGCACCGTCGACGCGCTCGTCGGCGCCCGCTGGCCCGCGGCCAGCTCCGTCACGGACTCCCAAGCCGCGCTGCGCCCCGAGCTCGCCGCCGACATCGACCTCGGCGGAACCGTCAGCCTCTGCTACTCGGGAGTTCCGAACTCGCGCGGAGAGCGCGAAGGCTTCCCCCTGCGCGTCGACGCGACGCACGGACGTCTGCTCGCGTTGCACGACTTCGCGCTCTCGCGACCTTCGCGCCTCGGAATCCTCGGCGTGCTCGGCGCGCACTCCGGCGGCACGCGCGACGAACGACCGGGCTTTGCCGACGGACTCGTGCAGGTCCCCCACGAACCCGGAGCCATGCCGTGGCTCGACCTGCGCGTCGGCGGACACGGACTGCCCGTCGACGGAGCGCTCGAGCGCGGACTGCTCGGGCTCTCGGACACCGACTTCATCTTCCCGAGCTTCTCGCCCGCCGGTGGACTCGCATCCGTGGTGACGCGCCTTCACATGCAGGGCGCCGATGCTCCCGCGTGTCACCTCGTGGTCGAGGTCGAAGGCGTCCAAGCGCGCTGGAGCGGCTTGCCGCTGCCCGCGCAGGACGTCCACGGCCGCATCGTGTTCCAGTGGGATCCGCGCAGGCTCGCGGCGACATCGCTCGACCTGCGGGCGCGCTCGCTGAACGGCGCTGACATTCGCATCCGTGGCCGACTTCAGGACTTGGCGGAGTCCGGCTTGGTGCCGCAGAGCATCGAGGTGCTCGACGTCGATGTGACGAACATCGGCCTCCGCGGCGCCGACCGCACCGCGATCGCGGCCAGCCTGACCGAGGTCGACCTCGTGCTCGCCTCGATGCAGGCGACGGGGCACGCGGACGTGAGCTTCGCCATGAGCGAAGCGGGCCCGAACGGTGGACTGCGCCGCTGGCGCGCGAGCGTCGAGCCGCGCGCGAGCGCCGAGGTGCAGCCCGAGGTGTTTCGTGTGCGCATCAACTCACTGCGGGGGCGCGTCCTGCTCGACGGCGACTTGTCGCTCGGGGCCCTCGGGGACGCCGCTCCACGCCGAGGCACGCGCGGGCGCGTCGCGCCGCTCGTCGGCCGCTGGGTGGCCGGTGGCACCGTCGCGGCGACCGCGGAGCTTCCTGCGGAGGACGACGGGCGCATCGAGCTGCGCGCAGCCGCGCTCGACATCGGTCACCCCGCCCTCGCAGGTGCGCTGACCGAGGCGCAGTCCGGAGGCATCGGCGGTTTCGCAGGTCCCGGACTCGCGAGTCTCAATGTGACGGGGCGCGTCGACTTCGCGGGGCAGTTCGTCCTGCCGTCCCAGGCGCCGCGGGCCTTGGAGTCGAACTACCGCGTCTTTCTGCGCGAGAACGATGTGCGCACGGCCGCGGAGCTCGGCCGACTCGATCTCTCGAATCTCGACGGCGTGCTCGAACAGTCGGGCAATGGCTCGCTATTTGGCAGCGAGCTGCGAGCGCGGCTCGCGGGCACGCCGATCACGCTGCGCGACGCGAGCTTCGGTGAACGCGACGGACGTTTCCGCGTCGAGACCACGCTGGAGGCACTCCGACTTCAAATCGACCGCGAGCATCTCGCGCCTTTCCTCGACGAGGCCACGGTGCGCGCGCTCGTCGACGACCTCGGCTGGAGCGGTGAGCTCGACGTGCGCGGTGCCCACCTGCAGCTCGACACCGGCGCCGACGGTGTCGGCGAGGCGCGGCTCTATGGCAACGTCGAGGCGCGCCGCATGCGCATCGACCTCGGCGCTCCGATCGAGATCGAGCGCGCGCAGGTCAACATCGAGGAACTCGTCTTCGGACCGAGCGGCCTGCGCGTGTCGGCCGTGGTCTCGGATCTCGAAGGCGCCGTCAGCGACCGCGCTATCGAGCGCGCGTCCCTCCGCCTCGGCTACGTCGCGCCGCGCCTCGAAGTGATCGGCCTCTCGGCACGGCTGGAGAACGGTCAGCTCGACGCCCTTCCCTCGGAGGGCGACGCGCGACCGTTCTTCGCGCTCGAGCTCACCCCGCCGTACCGCTTCGAACTGGCGGGCAAGCTCTCGGGGGTGGACGTCGGCGGACTGCTGAAGGGCGTGTTCGAGTCGGACTTCGCCAGTCGCGGGCGCCTCGACGCGCGCCTCGAGCTCACCGGTGACTTCGAGCGCCTGTCCGACGTGCGCGGCAAGGGCGAGCTGCTCCTCCAAGACTCCGTGCTTTGGTCGATCCCGGTGGTGCGCGACCTGCTCGCGAACCTCAACGTCGAGACCGGCGCGGTGTTCGAGCGCATCGAGTCGAAGCTCGCGCTCGCCGAGGGTCGCATCCGCATGGAGGACCTGCGCATCGCGAGTCCCCTGCTCGCGCTCGAAGGCGACGGTGTCCTCGACCTCGACGGCCGCCTCGACTTCGACTTGGAGGTCCAGTACCGCATGCTCGACTGGCTGGGCTTCGTGAACCGCGTGATTTACTGGGTGCAGTCGAGCCTCGTACGCGTGGCCATCCGCGGCGACATGGCGCGGCCGCGCGTCGAGCTCGAGGGCGCGCTCGGGCGCGGCACCGATCCGCGGCGCGGCCCGCGCGACCTGCCGCTGCCCGCGTGGAGCCCGCTGCCGCAGCGCTTCTAGCGCAGGCGTGCCTGTCGGGCGCGCCGCAGGTACCCTGAGGCCACGATGCCCGCACCTGCCGACGCCCCGCTGTATGCCGTTCTGCTCTCCGGCGGAACCGGCACGCGTTTTTGGCCCGCGAGCCGCCGCCAACGTCCCAAGCAATACCTGAGCATCGTCGGCGAGCAGTCGATGCTCGCGGAGACTTTCGCGCGACTCGAAGGGATCGTCCCAGCTGCAAACGTGCTCGTCGTCACCACGCGCGAGCAGCGCGACGAGGTGCTGCACGCATTGCCCGGGCTGCCTCCCGAGAACCTCGTCATCGAGCCCGTCGGTCGCAATACGGCGCCGTGCGTCGCGCTCGCGACGGCGCGAATTCGGCGGCGCGCGCAGAACGCGATTCAGATCGTGCTTCCTGCGGACCACGTGATCCGGCCGCGCGAGGCGTTTCAGCGCACCCTGCGCGCCGCGATCCACGCCGCGAAGCTCGAGGATGCGCTGTTCGTCTTCGGTGTCCACCCGAGCTTTCCGGCGACCAGCTTCGGCTGGATCAAGGCGGGCCCTGTGGCCTCGGTCAGCGACGGCGTGGCGATCCACTCGGTCGAGCGCTTCGTCGAGAAGCCCGATCGCGAGCGCGCGCTCGGTTTCTTGGAGCAGGGCGGCCACTACTGGAACTCTGGCATGTTCGTGTGGCGCGGCGAGTCGATCGCGCGGGCCTTCGAGCATCACTTGCCCGACTTGTGGCGCACGCTCGACGCAGCGCACGAAGGTGAGGCTCTCGAGCGCGCGTACGGAGCGCTGCCTTCGATCTCGCTCGACGTCGGCGTTCTCGAGAAAGAGCGCTCGGTGCGCATGCTGCCGATCGACTACTTCTGGAGCGACGTCGGCTCGTGGGATGCGCTGTCGACGGTGCACGCAGCGGATGCCGCGGGAAACGTCGCGACCGGCGGAGTGCAGCTCGCGGCGACGGATTCGAGCGGCTGCATCGTCCACGGCGAGCGCGGCGCGCTCGTCGCGCTGCTCGGCGTCGAGGATCTCGTGGTTGTGCACTCGGGCTCGGTGACGCTCGTCTGCCGCAAAGATCGCGCGCAGGACGTCAAGCTCTTGGTCGAGCGGCTCGCCCGCGAAGGGCGCGAGTTCCTGTGAGCGCCGCCCTGCGCCGCGGAGCCCTCGCCCTCGACCACGGCACGAAGCGCACGGGCTTCGCTTGCAGCGACGCGCTGCGCATCACGCTCACTCCGCTCGATGCGTTCCAAGGCCCGGGCGACTCACCTGAGCTTTTCCGCGCCGTTCAGGCGATCCTCGACGAGCGCGACATCGACACGCTGCTCGTCGGATGGCCCTGCAACATGGACGGGAGCGCAGGCCCCCGCGCCAAAGAAGTCGAGGCGTTCGCGCAGAGGCTCGCGCAGCGCTTCCCGCGGCTGCGCGTGCTGTGCCACGACGAGCGGCTCACCACGAAGGCTGCGGAGGACTTGTTGCGCGACGCGGGGCACCGCGGACGCGACGCGCGCGCGCGGCGCGACTCGTGGAGTGCGCTGGTGCTCTTGGATGACTGGATTCGCTCGGGCGAGCCCGAGGCGCGCCGGGTCCAACCTGGATCAGCCTAGGTGCGCGAGGATCCAGTCGCGCAGAGACTCGGCGACGCGCGCGTGCCCCGTGTCGTGGAGCAGTCCGTGCCGTGCGCCCTCGATCGAACGCACGTCGACCGAGCTTCCGCCAGAGGACTGGGTGATCGCAGGGTCGCTCGTCTCACGCGAGTCGCCGTGCAGGACGAGGGTCGGCACCGACACCTGCGCGAGCCGGCGCTCGACATCGCCCGCCACGGCGCCCACGTGCTCGATCGCGCGCAGCGTGATCACGTCGTGCACGAGCGGATCCGAGCCCCACGCCTGACGCGCGCTCGGGTCCGCAAAGAGCTTCGCCGTATCGTTGCCGATCGCACCCGGCGCGTCGGGCGCGAGCTTCTTGAACATCTTGAAGAGCCCCGAAGGCTGCGCAGGTGCGCGAAACTGCGGGCGCCAGCGCGGAGAGATGAGCACAAGCGCCGCGACATTCCCCGGTTTGTCGAGGGTGTAGCGCAGCGCATAGAGCGCGCCGAGCCCCACGCCGACGAGCACCTTCGGCGCGACGGGCAGTCGATAGGCGAGGTGGTCCTGCACGGCGTCGAGATCCCTCAACACCTCGGCGATTCCCGCACTGTGGCCGCGCGCGCCTTCGCTCTTGCCGTGGCCGCGCAGATCCGGCAGCGCGACGGCGAGCCGCGCCGCCGCGAGCACGCGCGCCGTGTCCAGATACCGCGCGCCGTGGTCGCCCGCGTCGTGCACGAGCGTGACCGCGCCGAGCGGCTCGCCGTACGCCGCGAGCTCGAGCACGTGCAGCAGGAAGAGACCCTTGGACGAGTGCGAGAGGCCCGCGCCCTCCGAGCCGTCGTCGGCGGATTGGCGCAGTTCCAAGTACGTCGCGAGCGGTTCGCCGATGCCCATGCCTAGCGCCCCACGTAGGTTCCGCCGTTCTCCTCCGCGAGACGGCGCATCAAGACCGCGTCGTGCGCGTCGGAGAGACCGATGGTGTGGACCACGATGCCGGAGTTTCGGTTGCGCTCGCGCACGTACGAGAGGATTTCCTCGGTGTTCGTCGTCAGCCCGACCGTCGCGCGGCCATCGGTGAGGAAGTAGATCGTGTCGATCACCGGAGCCGACCAGCTCGCGCCGCCCTTCGCACCGGCCAAGTCGAGCGCCCGCTCGAGCGACCCGTAGATGTTCGTTGCACCGACCGCGTCGGAGGCCGCGATGAAGTCGGACGCTTCCTTGCGCATCTGCGGCGTCATCGTCACGAGCTCGTCCGCCCAAGTCCACACGTCGCTCGCGAACAGAACGAGGTTGAACACGCCTCCGTCGCGCAGACCGCCGAC
The DNA here is from genome assembly GCA_044355055.1 of Planctomycetota bacterium. Taxonomy (GTDB): domain Bacteria; phylum Planctomycetota; class UBA1135; order UBA1135; genus F1-120-MAGs118. The sequence goes on from JBIKYW010000164.1 coordinate 6,118, forward strand.
GGCCTTGGAGAGGTCGCGTTTCGCTGCTTCAAGCCGCGAGAGCTCGCCCTGCGCGGGCATGTCCGGCGCCATCCCCGGCTCGTCGTTGGGGTTGTTCTTCGGCACCATCGAGAACTGCATCGAGCCCGAGAGGTCGAGCACGAACAGCACCCGCTGGCTGTCCGTCGAGATCCCGAAGAACGTGACGCCCGCGGATTCCTGTGCGTCCTCGAGTGGCGTCTTCTCCGTGCGCGGCGGAACGACGAAGGCGGCCTCGTTGTCCTTCCACCAGCGCTGCCAGACCTCGACGACCGGCTTGAAGCGCTGCCCCGTGAGCGAGCGCAGCGCTTCGTTCACGTCGGTGCGCGAGCGACCGTCTTCCTTCTCGAGTCGCGCGATGAGCGCCGGAATCGCCGCGCGAGAGCGCAGATCCGCGAGCGCCCGAGCCGCGCGGGCCCGCACGTACCACGACTCGTGCGCGAGGTGTCGCCCGATGAGCGCCGGCTCGATGGCCGTGTCGCCGAGCGCCGCGAGCCCGTCGATCAGAGTGCCGATCGCGAGCGGCTCCGTCTCGACCGCCAGCAGCCCGCGCACCTGCTCCTTCACCGCATCGGTCGAGCACAGCGTGAGCAACTGCAACGTGTCGATGCGCGTGCGGTCCTTCGCGCGCTTGAGCGTGCCGACCATCTTGGCCATCGTCTTCTCGAGTTCCTTGCCGCCCTCG